>JAFEBQ010000026.1:0-17444 GCA_018242585.1 Planctomycetota bacterium | reverse complement strand
ATTGCCGGCGATGGTGGCGATTTGCTTGATTTCAGTCTTGCTCTTCTCGTTGATCGGCGACGCCAGCTTGGCAATCGCTTCAGTCACCGAGGCCACGGCCTTGTTGATGCCGCGGCTGAGCGCCATGGGATCGGCCCCAGCGGCGATCATCTTCAAGCCTTCGCGAAAGATCGCTTCGGCCAACACGGTGGCGGTGGTGGTGCCGTCGCCGGCGACGTCGTTGGTCTTGCTGGCCGCTTCCTTGATGAGCTGAGCGCCCAGGTTTTCGTACGGGTCGTCCAGTTCGATGTCCTCGGCCACGGTCACGCCGTCCTTGGTCACCTTGGGCGAGCCCCAGCCCTTGTCGAGCACGGCGTTACGGCCACGGGGGCCGAGGGTGCTGCGAACGGCCTTGGCCAACTTCGACGCACCAGCCAAGAGCGGCTGGCGAGCGTCGTCACTAAACACCATCTGTTTTGCCACAGCGGTTTCCTCCTGTTGCGAGCTTTAGGTTACGCGTTGGACGGGAAGCGTCGGGCGGCCCCCACCGGGGACCAAACGACCGACGCGGACAGTTTTTGTCTGGTTGCTTTTTCTGCCGCAGGCCAGTGGAAGGTCGTTCCCTTGGGTCAAGCGGTTTTGACCGTCGACTGCCAACAACGGCAGCGCAGCACGGTGTGCCGCCACATAAAGCAACCGGCGTGCCGGTTAGGACGACACAAGACACAACCTGTCTATACTTAATCACTTACGACGAAATGCAATTCTGGAGTGAAGAATCGACGATTTTAAGCAGAATGATGGTCGTTGCCATTTTGGCAGTACCAATCGAGGTATCAGAGGCAAGCAGTGGCTTCAATTGCCATTACCATTGGCCGATGACAGAATTGAAGTAGCCTAGACCTTCAAACGCGAGGCCCTTCCCCATGGATCAGGATGCATTGAACGTATCCCTGCCCGGATTCCTTCGCGAGTTCGTCGACGCTGAAGTCGCTGCCGGTGGTTACGGAAGCGCGAGCGAATATGTCGGCGAGTTACTGCGGCGCGCGCGCCGCGAGAAGGCAATTGATAAAGTCGACTCTCTGTTGGCCGAAGCGCTGACGGAACCTGCTAAGGAAATGACTGACGAAGACTGGCAGGAATTGCGTCGGAGATCGGACGAACGAATTGCCCAGCGCTATCGAGACGTTTCATGACGTTTCGGCCAAAGTTTCGCCCGCGAGCATGGCTCGATTTGGACGAAATCTGCCGGTACTACGAAGAGCAAAGCCCGGGCCTTGCCGCACGCTTTATGAATGCAGTGCGCGAAAGCGCACAGTTTCTGAGTGAGAATCCAACTCTGGGCCAGGTTTGGCAGGGGCATCGACAAGCGCCTTCTGAATACCGGATTTGGCAAGTTCGCGGATTCCCGCGATTGATCATCTTCTTCGTCAGCCAGGGCTCTACCATTGAAGTGATGCGCGTTTTGCACGCGGCGCGTGATCTAGAATCGCTGTTCGACGACTAAGATCGACTGAGGCCGTACACGCGCTGGGCGTTTTCGCTCCACAGCTTCTGTCGATCGGCTGCAGAACGCGAGGCAATCAGTTCGGCCACCACGCCGACCCAACGGGCAAACGTCCCGCCAACCAGGCAGACCGGCCAGTCGGCCCCGAACACCACCCGATCCATGCCGAATGAATCGAGGCAATGGTTTACCACCGGCGCCATGTCGGCCGTGGTCCACCCCTTGGGAGCATGGAACATCGCGCCCGAGATCTTGCAGGCGACGTTCTTGCGCTGGGCCAGCTTCTCGATGTCGCGACGCCACTGGCTGGCGTCGTGAGCGGCTGGCTTGTCGGCGTCGCTCACTTTGCGAAACGCCTTGGGGTCGCCGTTGCCACAGTGATCGAGCACCAACTGCGTATCGGGGCATTGTTCCGCCAGCGCCACACAGTCGCTGATATCGGTCGGCCGCATGCACATATCGAACGTCAGGCCGTGCTTCCCTAACAGTTGCACGCCACGGACAAAGTCCGACTTCAGGCAGAACCCCTGCGGCGTGGTCGGCGCGTGCAGCACCTGGCGCACGCCGGAAACCCTGGGCAACTTCTTGAGCGTCGCCACGTAATCGCCAAAGCCAGCGCCGCCCGGCCGGCCGCCAACCACGGCGCCGATGAATGGCGAGCCTGACTGGTTGTCGAGGGCCGAAGCGAACTGCGCCTCTTTTTCGTGCTGTTCCGGCGTGACGTCGACTTCCATGTACATCGACCGGACGTTAAAGCCGGCGATGGCTTGCTGATAGTCGGCCAGCAAGTAGTCGCGACGGAACAACTCGGGCGCCATCTCAAGCCAAGGGAGCGTGAACTTCTTCAGATCCCACAGGTGGACATGCGTGTCGATGATCAACGGCCGGTTGTCCTCGGCGGCCTGCGACCGCACACCGGCCAGCGCCGTGGCGGCCAATGCACCCGCGGCGACGGTCAAAAGTTCACGCCGCGTTACGCTCGATTGACGTTCAATTGCGTTCGACATCGTTGTTCCTCGTCTGTGATAACTACCGCGCCAATTCATGGACCTTGGCCACGATCATTTCCTCGGCCTCGGCTGCCCAGGTCGTCGGCAGCCCGTAGTAGGTCATCGACCGCGCCCCTTCGTACCCGCCGCGGGTTAGCACCTGCCACATCGGTGTTCCCTCGCCGCGGGCCGGCGCTCGCGGAGGTGTGCGATCCTCCTGCCAAACACGCTTCGACGGGATGTAACTCATCACGTCGTTCGAATAGCCCGCCACCCACACCGGCCCCGGGCCAAGCTCTTTGCCAAGCCGCAACGAGTAGTCGACCACCACCTCGCCACCGAGGATCACCCAGCGCAGCTCGGGCCCCAGCCGCCAGACTTGCACGGGATAGGGATACGTCGAGGCCAGGCTCCCTTCGCTGTTCAACCGGCGCAACAGAATCTGCCCGCGCTGCGCCACGAACTTGTCCGTCGAGGCGGCTTGGGCCTCCAGTTCCTCGCGCGTGGGGAGCGTGTCGAATGGCAGCGGAATCTCGCCATAGCGCGTTACCAGCGCCGCCGGCAGCGGCGTGAGCTTGCCGTCGAGCACCAGGTTCACCGCGTCCCCTACGCGGTCGCCGTATTCGTGCGCCTTGTCGACCGTGCGCCGTGGCAAGGCGTTGCTGTCGGCTCCGCAGCCGGCCCAGTACATCGCGACCGCTTCCGGGTGTTTCTGCTCGACCGTCTCGACGGCGTAACCCGGGTAGTCGGCGCTCCATTGCATGCCGCTGAGGACCGTCGCGTGACAGGCGTAGCCGAACACCACGGCCAGCAGTTTGCCGCCGGCATCGCGCGCCACCAGAACCGGCACGCGATGATCGACCGGGCCGACGAATTTATTGGAAGCGCGCAGCTCGGCCGCGTCGGCCTCTTTGTTATTGCGACGATTCACGGCCACGTCGCACGTCCCCTCGCCGTATGACAACTCGGCCGGCGCCAGCTTCTTGATCGCTTCGTCGGCCAGCGCGACCAGCGTCTTTTCCAGCTGCGCGGTGTATTCATCGACCAGCTTCTGCTGGGCATCGTCAAAGAAGAACATGGCGCGCAAGTTATTGCCGACGACGGGGCCGCTGTGCGTGTGCGAGCAATTGATCGCCACCTGATCGCGGCTGAGTCCCAGCTTGTCTTGCAACTGCCGGCAGATGCGCAGCGACGTCTCACGGTCGATCCCCACTAGGTCAAGCGAGTACAACAAGGCGCGATGTCCCTGTCCGTCGTCAATCACCAAGGCTCGCGCCCACAATTCGGAAAGTTTCCCTTCGGCCGGACCAGTCCGCGCGCCATAACCACTCATCCACATCAGCTTCTCGGGCGTGATGTTGGCCCGGGCCACCCCGGCGCGCCAGCCCGCCGCTTGGGCCGCATCGGCCACGAAACACAACAACACCACGGCGATGAAAGTACGCATGGCAGGACGCCTTTGAGCAATAGGAGCGGGGCGGGCAAACGTCGGCGGGAGGTCGATCGGCAGGGGCAGCCGGGCCGCTATGGGGCGGCTTTGATCTGATCCAATTCAGCCGTGGCGGCGGTGATCTCTTTTTCCAGCCGCTGCACTTCGTCGGGATCGTCCATCTGCTGCTTGGCGCCGTGCAATTGCTGGCGCAACTTTTGTAGCCGCTGTTGCAGCGTGTCGATCCGTTTCTTGGCTTTCTTGTCCATGTTGCGTGCGTGCCCTTCGGTGTCTGATTGGCGTGCGAAATGAATGATTGGCGATTGAGCGTGCCGCGTGGCGGAACGCGGTGCAAGTCGGTGAGAACCAGCAAACCTGAACGCCAACATAATGCGCCGGACGCGAATTGCCAGTCGCCGGCGCACGATTCGTGGCCGCGACAACGCGCCCCGCGCACGTTCGCCGTTGGCCGCTTGTGCCGGTTCCCGCTATAATCGAACCCGCCGGGGAACGTCGCCGCCGCACGCGAGATTGGGAATGCCACGCTGGGTCGAAATCGCCAAGACCACCGAGTGTCCGCCGGGCGCTGCCCTGGAACGGGTGGCCGACGACACGATTGTGGCCCTGTTCAACGTCGACGGCCAGTTCCACGCGCTCGACGGCGTCTGCCCGCACCAGGGGGGGCCGCTGGGCAAAGGCAATCTGGCCGGCCACGTGGTCACTTGCCCTTGGCATGGCTGGCAGTTCGACGTTTGCACTGGCCGGCACCAGCTGAACGCGCGGCTGCATCAACCGTCGTTCGAGGTACGCGTGGAAGACGATCGGGTGCTGGTGAACCTCGAACGCCCGACCTGAGACCGAACCTTTGTGACGCAGATAACTTTGACTACGACGACCAGCGCCCGGCGCTGCGATTGATTTGATTGCTTATCGCCCGTTCCTCAACAGCGATCCGCCCTACTTGAGCGAAATCTGGCGCACGCAAAGTCCCGAGCGGGGACTGATGCAGCCGATGTCGGTCGATCTGTGGGACAGTCTGGTCTTTGCCAAGCCCTACTTCGATCGCAACGGGCTGATCGTCGCCGTCGACGGCGAACGACCGGTCGGCTTTGCCCACGCCAGCTTTGGCCCCTCGGACGATGGCTACGACGTTTCGACCGACCTCGGCGTGACGTCGCTGGTGATGGTGCGCGCCAATTACCAGCGCCGCGGCATCGGTTGCGAACTGATCGCTCGATCCGAGGAGTACCTGCGCTCGCGCGGCGCCAAGATGCTGTACGCCGGCGGCATTAAACCATTGAACGGGTTTTACTTGGGCCTGTACGGCGGCAGCGAATTGCCCGGCGTGCTCGAATCGACACCCCGCGCGCAGCAGTTGTTTCGTTCGGTCGGCTATGAAGAGATCGATCGGGTGATCGTCTTTCAGCGCGAGCTGGCCACGTTTCGCCCCACGGTCGATCGCAAGCAACTGACGCTGCGGCGGCGATTCTGTGTCCGCTACCAAAGCGACCCGCCGGCCCGCGATTGGTGGGAGGCGAACACGTTCGGCCCGTTCGATCGGTTGCGGTTCGAGCTGACGTCCAACGAAACCAAGGCCGCAGTCGGTTCAGCCACGTTCTGGAACATGCAATCCTTGTCGGCGAGTTGGGGCGTGCATGCCGTGGGGATGATCGACGTCGAGATCGCCGACTGCGAACGCCGGCAGGGCTTGGCCACGTTCCTGATCGGTGAGTCGCTGAAGCACCTCGGCGAGTTGGGCTTCTCGCTGGTCGAAGTCCAGACCATGCAGCACAACGCGCCCGCCCGGGCGCTGTACAACAAGCTCGGCTTCCGCCAGGTCGACACGGGCAGCGTGCTGCGCAAGGGATAGCAGCGTGCTGCGAGAATGACAAGCGTCTTACACCTCTCCCTTTAAGGGAGAGGTCTCGAACGGAGTGAGCGGGTGAGGGTAAAGACGTCGCAGGCCGAGAAGCCTTGCGCCAAGCGGGTCATTTCTTGACGCGATGCGGTTTGGCCTTCGATGCGTTTACCCCCCCCTGCCCCTCCCTGGAAGGGAGGGGTGTTTGTCGTTGACGCTTCACGCCGTAATAGGCGTTGGGACCGCAAGCGATTCCAACCGGGGACTTACGTCCCCGGCTCCTTTTATCTCTAATCGCTAGCCGCTAGCCGCTAATCGCTTCCCGCTCAATGCCCCGGTGGCAGGTTGTTCCAGCGGGCCATGAAGGCCATTAACTGCTGGTCCGAGTTTTGCATCCGCCGGGCCAGTGCCGCCGAGAAAGGTTCGGTCGGCTCGTCGCGTTTGAACGTGGCGATGTATTCCTGCAGCCAGCGCCGCGACTCGGGGCTGCTTTCCAGCAGCCAATAGGTCCAGGCCCACGCCTCGGCGTAATCTTCCTGGGCCATCGCGCCGGCGGTTTCCAAATGCTCCAAGCGGCGCAAGTCGGGCCGCCAGCCCCCTTGCAGCCGACTGAGCAACATCTGGACGTGCGGCCGGTTCAGGCCGGCGTCGCCGCGCGGCACTTCAAAGTACTCGGCCAGCCCCTCGTCAAGCCACAGCGGCAGATCATGCACCGCCGAATGGAGATAGCCGTGCGTGACCTCGTGCCGCAAATCTTCGGCAACGCGGTCGCTCCATTGGGCGTAAACGGCCAGCCGGTGATCCGACTCCAAAAAGAACGCGCGACGCCGCGGCAGGTCGGGATAGTGCTTTTCGAGGAAGTCGTAGAAGCGATCTTCCCCGTCGAACAAGTACACGTGAATCGGTTCGTCCGACGTCGGCTGATCGATGATCGAGAACACCTCACCGCGCAGCACGCGCAGATCGTTCAACAATCGATGCTGCTTCGGAATCGCCACATCGCTGTAGATAACCAACTGATCAAAGACGACGGCATTCCGCTCGGGCAAGTGAATCGCCGAGTCATTCGGCAGCAGGCAGCCCGAGCAAAAGTTCACCAACAACAGCGCGGCCCACACCCTCGGCCCACGCCAGGGGGAATAGGTTTCGATCGTTTTGGAAGACGAAGCGAAAGGCACGCGAGAACTCGCAGCGGGGCGCAACGACCGGCGGGGATGCGGCGCAAACAGGTGGCGCCGGCATCAAGAGGAGCAGGAAAGGGCCGGATCATATCGGCAGACGCCGATCGGCTAAAGAGAAGCTGCGCAGGCTGCCACGCGACAGCAGCAACGCTAGCAACTACTCGATGCATCAACACAAGCCCAGGGGTTTCACCCCCTGGGTTCAACGCGTTTGCTAAGAGAAAACCCCCAGGGGGCGAAGCCCCTGGGCTTGCGCAAGCGTGCCACGAAACGAACGAGAAACGAAGACTATTCCTCGCGCGCCGCAATCAACGCGTCGAGTTCCGCCTTGAGCTTCGGCAGAATCTCGTCGTACTTGAACGCGCCCAACTCCTGCTTGCCACGCTTCAGGTTCACGTGCGTCGGCCCGCACCACAGCCCCAAGTCGGCGTCGTCGGTCTCGCCCGGGCCGTTCACACGGCAGCCCATCACGGCGATCGTCAGTGCGTGCTCCTTGGCATAGGTGGTGTACTCTTTGACTTGCTGAGCCAGCTCGATGAACGCTTCGTTCTCCACACGCGAACAGCTGGGGCAACTGATGATGTTCAGCGTGTCGAGGCCAAAGTCGACCACGCTGCGCACGCGCCCCGCGGCGATGTCGGCCAGAATCTGCCGGCCGGCCACGATCTCTTCCGACTTGCGCGAGTTGGGCACCGTGAGCGACACGCGAATCGTGTCGCCGATGCCGCGGCTGATGAGCTGCTCGAATGCCACGCGCGTTTTGATCACGCCGTCGGGGGGCATGCCCGCCTCGGTCACGCCCAAGTGCAGCGGCACGTCCGGTCGCGTCTCGGCGAAGCGGCGATTGACTTCGATCACCTTGCGCGGGTCCGAATCCTTGAGCGAGACGTTATAGCGAGTGTAGCCCAATCGATCGAGCAGCTCGCAATGTTCAAAGGCGCTGGCCAGCATGGGACCGATCGAGTCGTCCTCGCCGAATTGCTCGGCTTGGGCCGGGTCGACCGAGCCACAGTTGACGCCGACCCGCATGGCACAGTCATGCTCGGCCGCCACGTCGGCCAGGAACTTGACCTTGTCCTGCCAGGGCTTGCTCCGCTCGTGATGGTACAAGTGGCCAGGGTTGTAACGCACCTCATCCACGTGCGGAGCCACCTGCAAGGCCAGCCGATAGTTCTCCTGCAAGTCGACCGACAGGTTTGCCTGGGTGCGCTGGCGGATTTCGGCCAAGGCCTCCGCATCGCGCGTGCTGTCGACGGCAATGCGAATCAGGTCGGCGCCGGCCTGGGCCAGATCGTTCACCTGCCCGACCGTGGCGTCGAGATCTTGCGTATGGGTCGCGGTCATGCTCTGGACGGCCACCGGGTGACCGGCGCCAATCGTGGCCGAACCAATACGAACCGCCCGGGTCGGGTTGCGAGTCAATTCCACCAGAAAGCCTCCGTGACCTGACTAACGAAGCACGCTTTTATCATCCCGCGAACCAGTTCGATCGGCAAGCACCAATCGTGGCGCATGCTTGCATAAGACGCTGAAAGTCGACCACGACGACACGACGAACACGACGTAAGGCATTTGAAATCGTATCTTCCGACGTCGTGACCGTCGTGTCGTCGTGGTCGAATGATTTCCTTCCAGGAACAGGCTTTTAGTGCCCGAGCGCTTTGTCGAGCGCTTCGACGAAGAAGAAGTCCCCCCACATCACTGACTCGTCGACCCCCAGATTCTTCTTGGTGTGATAGACCCCGTGGCGCAAGACGCCTTCCCAGCCCGGCTGCCCGCTGCCCAGATACTCGGGCGTGCATAGCGCGTCGAGCATGGCCTGGGCCGTGTCGCGATACACGACCGCCCGCCCTTCCTCCTTGGTCTGTAGCTCCAGGTCCAACAGTGCGCTGGCCACGATCGCGCCGGCCGAGCTGTCCTTTTGCGCGCCCCACGGCGCTGGCTGTTTCAGGTCGGCGTTGAAATCCCAGTACGGCACATGATCCTTAGGCAAGTTCGACAGCCAGTAGCCGGCGTTGCACTCGGCCACCGCCAGGAATTCGTCGAGCTTGGACAACCTGAACACCTGGCTGAAGCCGTACATCGACCAGCCCAGCCCGCGGGCCCAAGCGCTGTCGGCGGCCAGCCCCTGGTGCGTCGTCTCGCGCAGGAACGTGCCGGTTTCGAGATCAAAAATCCCTTCGTGCGCTGTCGAGCCGTCGGGACGGACCAAGCGGTCGCGCGTTGTCCGGCAATGGGCCAGCGCGATCCGTTCCAGGTTCTTGTCGCCAGTGACGTTGGCCGCGTAGACGATCAGCGGCACGTTCATCATGATGTCGATGAACAACGACTCGGGCGCGACGAACGACCGCAGGTATTGCCCCTGCTCCATGAATCGCATGGCCAGAGTGCGGCCGGCCTGGATCACGACTTGTTCCAGGGCCTTGTCGCCGGTGGCGCGGTACCAGGGCAGGTAACTGTTCAGGAAGATGAAGCCCAAATCGTGTACGTCCCGGTCGTGCTGCCGGTGTTCGAGCAGCTTGCAGTAATGCTCGGCCCGCTGACGCCAACGGTTGTCGGCCGTGCGGCGGTAGAAAATCCACATCATGCCGACCAGGAACCCCGCCGACCAATCGGTCCACAGCTCCCCCTGGTGCTGCCACTTGCCGCCGGTGGTGTAGAGCGGGAAGTAATCGGGGTGCTTCGTGATCAGGCGGTCGACCTGCTCGGCGGCGGACTCGAGCGCCTTGGTATAGCGGTCATGGCGTGGATCGTTCATCGGTGTACCTGCGTTCTGCGATACTATCGGGTGCGCTGGCGGCGTAGTTGTTACGGCCGCGGCGCGCGGGGCTCGAAACCAAGCTCCACTCGGCATATCCTATCGTCGGCGGCGAGAAATTGAATCCTCGCGCTCGGCAATCTGCCTGAACGACAATGGAGTGGTCCGCCTTGAAGTACGATCCCTGGTTCCACGTGGTCCTCTTTCAGCCGGAGATTCCCCAGAACACCGGCAACATCGGCCGGACCTGCGTGGCCGCGCGCTGCAAGATGTGGCTCGTCAAGCCGATCGGCTTCAGCTTGGACGATTACTACCTGCGCCGCGCGGGACTCGACTATTGGGACGACCTGGAATGGGAAGTGGTCGACGATTGGGCGCAACTGATCGCGCGCCTGCCGCCGCGCCGGCCATATATCTTTACCAAAGGGGGTACACAGCTATACGCCGACGTGCGTTACGAGCGGGGCGACATCTTCGTCTTTGGCCGCGAGTCGAGCGGCCTGCCCGCCGAGTTGCACGCCGAGTACGCCGACCGGGCGTTGCGAGTCCCCATGTATCCCGAGGTACGCAGCCTGAACCTGGCGAACACCGCCGCGATCATCGTCTACGAAGCCCACCGGCAACTTGGATTATCCAACCTCGGCTGAACGGCAGTTGATTCGACCACAACGGCAAACACGTTTGGATGCTGTACCACCAAAACCTGGTTTAATTCGACCACAACGGCACGACGGACACGACGTAGGAAAAGACAATTGCTTTTTTGTCTTACGTCGTTTCCGTCGTGCCGTTGTGGTCGATTCCTGTCTTTCATAGTTCCGCTCTCACTAATCGCGTCGTGTTGGCGCGTTGCATTCCCGCGGATCGTTTCTTATAAGGCATGCGTCGCGCTTGTTGCCGCGCCTGCCTGACCAACTGACCAAGGATTCCCTGCCATGCCAGCGTTTGCCGCCTCGAAACTGACCGAGTTCGCAACCCAACTGCTTGCCGCCGGCGGCATTCCCCAGGACGAAGCGGCGCTCGTCGGCCGCAGTCTGGTCGAAGCCAACCTGCGCGGGCACGACTCGCACGGCGTGATGCGGATTCCTTATTACCTCGATCAGGTCAACAAGGGTGAGATCAAGCCGGCCGCGCCGTTCACGGTGATTCGCGAAACGGAAACGGTCCTCGCCGCCGATGGCAACTGGGGCTTTGGACAGACACAGGCCCAGCGCCTGACCGAACGACTAATCACCAAGGCTCGGCAGCACGGTACCGGGCTGGGCACGTTGATCCATACCGGACACGTCGGCCGACTGGGCGAGTATTGCGAGACCGCTGCCGCCGCCGGGCAAATGTCGATCATCATGGTCAACACCCACGGGCACGCGCGCCGCGTCGCGCCGCCGGGGGGAACCGCGCCGCGCCTGGGGACCAATCCGCTGGCCATCGGCGCGCCGAACGGCGACCGGCCGATCCTGCTCGACTTTGGCACCAGCGCCACTGCCGAAGGAAAGGTCCGCGTCAAAAAGATCGCCGGCCAGACATGCCCCGACGGTTGGCTGCTCGACTCGAAGGGACAACCCACGAACGATCCGAACTCGCTCTACGCCGACCCGCCGGGGACGATTCTGCCGATGGGCGGAGCGCAAGCCTACAAGGGTTTCGGCCTGGGCTTGATGGTCGAAATCTTCGCCGGGGCGCTGTCGGGCGGCGTGACGATTCGCGAAAAGCCGATCAACCAGAACGGCAACTGCGTGTTCATGCTGTTCGTCGACCCGGGTCACGTCGGCGGCGCCGATCACTTCAAAGCCGAGGTGACGCAACTGGTCGACTTTGTCACCGGCTGCCCGCGCGTGCCCGATTGCAAAGAGATCCTGCTACCGGGCGATCCCGAGCGTCGAACGCAAACGGTCCGCGAGCGCGACGGCATTCCGCTGGACGACGGCAACTGGAAGCAACTCGTCGCGTTGGCCGACAAGCTAAAAGTCACCCCACCGGCGGCTTAAAAGAATACCAACCACGAAAACATGACACCGGAAAGTCAGAAGGATTTGAACCGCAAAGACGCAAAGTTCGCAAAGGAGGAAGAGCAGCCATTCTTAATCGCAGAGAGCGCGGGGGAACGCAGAGTTAAGGATCCTAAGTCTCCTCTCTGCGATGCTCAGCGCTCTCTGCGATTCCAAACTTGTCTTTCTTTGCGAACTTTGCGTCTTTGCGGTTCAACTTACCAGAATTGCCTCTCAGCCCAGTGACTCGAAGCGGTCAACGTCGGCGGCCACCACGGCCAAGCTGCTGCGCCAGAAATCTCGGCTGGCGATGTCGATGCCAAACCTCGCCGCCAGTTCCACCGCCCGAACTCGTCCCGTGTCGCGCAATAACTGCACATAGTCGGCCACGAACTTCTCGCCCCGCTCCAAGAACTGTGCGTACAGCCCCAACCCGAACAGGTGCCCGAATGCGTAGGGAAAGTTGTAGAAGTTGAAATCGGGGCTGTAGTAGTGCGGCTTCCAGAGCCACATGTACGGGTGATACGTCTCGGGGGCGACCGCATCGCCGTAGGTCTCGGATTGAGCCGCGCGCATCAATTCGCATAGCTCCTCGGCCGCAAGCTGGCTGCCGGCGCGGCGTTCGATGACCGCGGTCTCGAACAGATAGCGCGAGCGAATGTCCAGGCAGACCTGCGTGGCGCTCGACAAGCGCGAGTCAAGGATCAGCAGCCGCTCTTGCGAACTGGCTTCCTTCGAGGCCGCGTTGGCCACGATGGTTTCGCAAAAGATGCTGGCCGTCTCGGCCAAGGTCATCGGCGCGCCGCGCTCAGTCGGCTGTAGGCCGCGCTGGCAATGGTTGTGATACCCGTGCCCGAGTTCATGGGCCAAGGTGCCGACCTGGTCGAAGCTGCCGTCGAAGTTCGACAGGATGCGGCTTTCTTCGATCGCCATGATTCCCATGCAGTACGCCCCGCCCCGCTTGCCATCGCGCGGCAGCGCGTCGATCCAGCGCTCGTCGAAGGCCCGGCGGGCGTAGTCGCTCAGGTCCTTGCTGAACTGGCCGAAGTGCTGCACAATGAAGTCGCGCGCGGCCGGGTAGGTGAACTCGCGGTCGGCTTTGCCCAGCGGTGCGTATAAATCCCACCAGGGCAATTGCTTGTGCCCCAGCTTTTGGGCCTTGCTGCGCAAATAACGCCGGAACATCGGCTTGGCCTCATCGATCGCCCCTAGCAGCGCGTCGCACGTGGCCCGATCGATCCGGTTCTGCTCGAGCGCCACGTCGACCACGTTTCCCCAACCGCGTCGGCGGGCCAGCGTGACGGCCGTCCCCTTCACGCTGTTCAAACTGGCAGCCACCGTCGTGCGCACCGAATGCCACGCCGTTAGCTCGGCCCGATAGCCCCGCTCGCGCGTGGCCGCGTCGGGATGAAACGCCAGATTATGCACCGCCGCAACGGGCAGCTCTTGCTGCCGGCCGTCCAACTCGACCGTGGCCCGCAACTGGCTGGTGACGTTTCCTTGCAGCTTGCCGAAAGCTGTTCCACCGTCGACGGACAACTCGGCTGCCAAGGCTTCCAACTCATCACTCATCAGGTGCTTGCTCAGCCGGGCGGTTTCTTCCAGGTAGAACTTATGCGTGGCCAGCGACGCGTCACGCGCCATCACATCGCCCAGCACGGATCCCAGCGAACCGATCCAGCCCTGAATCCGCACGTCGAGCTGCCGCCGCCGGGTATCGAGAACTTCAAGCCGCGACAGCTCGCGCTGAGCCGCGTCGTCATAACTGTTGGTCGTGACCAGCCCTTGCAGGAAGCAATCGAGCCGCTCGTACTGCAGGGCGATGCGGTTCACCCGGTCGATCACTTGCCGCATGTCGCCCACCAGCGCGTCGGTGACCGCCGGCGTGGCGGCCAGTCGGCGAATCTGTCGACGGTCGAGCAGCTCTTGCAACTCGGTCAATTCGCGGTCCAAGCCCGCCATGCCAGCGCGAAAGTCGTCGCTGTTAAGCTGCGTGAACAGCGGGGCCAAGTCCCAGGTGGTGTCGAGTTCCGACGAAGTGGCTGGATTCATCATGGTGCGTGCGAATGCTCGGGGGACGGTCTCTTTAGCGCGGTCGCGCGACGGGTTATGCTTGCCGCTGGGTTTGTTTCAAAGTGCGCGGCTTGTTCGACGATCTTCAGCGGCTGCGGCACGATCTTGACACATTCGACGAAAATCTGCCATGCACATCGACGCAATTGACGTGTTTCACGTGGCCATGCCACTGATCCGGCCGTGGCGCACCGCCTATGGCGACGACGCCACGATCGAAAGCGTGCTGGTCTGTCTGCACAGCGGCAGCCTGCACGCTTGGGGTGAATCGACGCCCTTCGCCGCGCCGTGCTACAGCCCCGAGTGGGCGGCCGGCGCGTTCGCCTGTGTGCGCGATTGGCTAGCGCCGGCGCTCGTCGGCCAGCGAATCGGCTCGGGCGACGAGTTGCAAGATCGGCTCAAGCACTTCAAGGGTAACTCGTTCGCCAAGGGGGCGCTCGACACGGCCTGGTGGGTGCTGCGTTCATTGGAACTCGGGAAACCGCTGCACCGCGTGCTGGGGGCGACGCGCGACGCTGTGCCGGTCGGCGCCGATTTTGGTGTGCTCGACTCGATCGACCAGTTGATCGCCGAAGTGTCTGGGGCCGTCGCCGCCAGTTACCCGCGAATCAAATTGAAGTTCCGACGGGGCTGGGATCTGAAGATGTTGAGCGCCGTGCGGCGCGAATGCCCAACCGCCACGATTCACATCGACTGCAACGCCGGCTTCACGCTCGACGACCTGGACCTGCTGTGCCGGATCGACGACTTCGCGCTGAGCATGGTCGAGCAGCCGTTGGCTTATGACGACCTGATCGACCATGCACGACTGCAAACGATGATTCGCACGCCGGTCTGCCTGGACGAAAGCATCAACTCGCTGACCCGGGCCGAGCAGGCGATCGACCTGGGGGCCTGCAAGGTGATCAACATCAAGGCGGGTCGCGTCGGCGGGCTGACGCCGGCGGTGAAGATTCTGAACATGGCCCGCGAGGCCGGCCTTTCCTGCTGGGTGGGCGGCATGCTCGAAAGCGCGATCGGGGCGCGCATCTCGACGGCCTTGGCGATGCTCGACGGCTTCGACTACCCCGGCGACATTTTTCCTTCGGCGGCGTTTTACCACGACGAACTCGGCACGCCGCCGCTCGCGTTGCAACACACGCCTGGTCAGGCCCCGCAAGTCGTCGCCAGCGACGTGCCCGGCATCGGCACCGAGCCGGTGCCCGAACTGCTCGAACGCTTTTGCGTGAGCAAAGCCCGAGTCGAGCCGCGTGGCACATAGGACAAATGCAGAGAATTCGACCACGACGGCACGACGGCCACGACGCCGGAGGGAACCAAGGCAAAATTGAACCGCAAAGACGCAAAGGGCGCAAAGGAAGATGAGAGTGGAATCGCAGAGGGCGCTGAGCAACGCGGAGAGGAAACTCAAGATCCTTAACTCTGTGTTCCCCCTCGCTCTCTGCGATTAAGAATGCCCGCTCTTCTTCCTTTGCGCCCTTTGCGTCTTTGCGGTTCAATATCCCTGTCTTTACGTCGTGTTCGTCGTGTCGTCGTGGTCGATTTACCCCAGGCGATTTGCCATATAGGCCGTCGATTTCGCTTCGTTGCGATGAGCAATTTGAAAACCGCGGGCGGCTGCGGTAGGTTGGCACTGGTTTCTTGATTCGCACCGTCGAAGCGGACGTGATCTGAGGCGTGTCGGGGCAATGCTCGCCAAACTGAATACCTTCTCGCTCCTCGGTATTGATGCGGTCCCCGTCGAGGTGGAAGTCGACGTCTCGGCCGGCGCCATGCCGCGAACCACGCTCGTCGGCCTGCCCGAGGCCGCCGTCAAGGAATGCACCCATCGCGTCGAACGGGCCCTGGTGAACTCGGGCTTTCAGCGGCCGCAGAACCGCGTGGTCATCAACCTGGCCCCCGCCGATTTGCCCAAGCAGGCCGCGTCGTTCGACTTGCCGATTGCGCTCGGCTTGCTCGCCGCCAGCGGGCAGTTGAAGCCTGAGAAGTTGGAACAGTACGCCGTGATTGGCGAGTTGGCCCTCGACGGCTCGGCCCGACCGGTGAAAGGGGCGCTGTCGATGGCGATGTCCGCCGCGCGCCAGGCCGGCCTGCGCGGCATGCTCGTCCCGACCGAAAGCGCCGCCGAAGCCGCAGTGGTCGAGAACGTCGAGATCATTCCGGTCGCCAGCCTGGCTCAGGCGGTGGCGTTTTTGACCGGTGAACTGGAAATCGAGCCCACGCCGCCGCGGCTGGACGAGTTGTTCAGCTCGTTGGGCAAATACGAAGTCGACTTCGCCGACGTGCGCGGCCAGGAAATGGCCAAGCGCGCGATCATCATCGCTGCGAGTGGAAGTCACAATCTACTGATGGTTGGCCCGCCGGGTTCTGGCAAAACGATGCTGGCCAAGCGCTTGCCGACAATCTTGCCCGACCTGACGTCGGCCGAATCGATCGAGACTACGCGCATCTACAGCGCGCTGGGCATGTTGCCCAATGGCCAGCCGCTGTTGGCCATTCGCCCCTTCCGCGATCCGCATCATACGATCAGCGAAGCCGGCCTGTTCGGCGGCGGCAGCACGCCTTCGCCGGGCGAGATCAGTCTGGCTCACAACGGGGTTTTGTTCCTTGATGAATTACCGGAGTTTCAGCGCCGCACGTTGGAGGTGATGCGTCAGCCGCTTGAAGATGGCACGGTGACGATCGCTCGCGCCCTCAGCTCGACGACGTTTCCGGCCAGCTTCATGTTGATCGCGGCATTGAATCCTTGCCCGTGTGGCTATCGCAACGATCCGCGCCGCGATTGTCATTGTTCGGTGCCGCAGATTGAAAAGTATATGAACAAGATCAGCGGTCCTCTGCTCGACCGCATCGACCTGCAACTCGAAGTGCCGGCGGTCGCCTATCAGGAGTTGTCGAGCACCACGCCCGGCACCAGCAGCGCCCAGATGCGAGCCCAGGTCGTCACGGCCCGCGGGCGGCAGCACGAGCGGTTCCGCGGCAGCCGGCGGCGGTTCAACGCCTACATGGGCCCGCGGCAGATTCGCTCGCACTGCGCGCTCGACGCCGACGGGGCCGGCTTGCTGAAGGCGGCCATGACCGAAATGGGATTGTCGGCCCGCGCGCACGACAAGGTGCTGCGCGTGGCCCGCACGATTGCCGACCTGGAAAACGCCGACCGGATCGCGGCCAGCCACGTGGCCGAAGCGATCAACTACCGACTGCTGGACCGGAATCTGTGGACGTAAACTCGCCCGCTTAAACCCGGCATTTCCACTCGTTCCCACCAGGTGTAGCTAACAAAACTGCAATTCTCGGGCGTTTGGCCGCAGGGCGTTATAATTAAACGACGACGAAATTAAGGCGGATCGTCTCAGCCCGATCAGCGGTTGAAAGCGCCACCCCAGGAGCCCGATCATGTTCAAACGCACGTTGATTCTCGCCGCGGTTCTCGTCGCCACGCTGTCGAGCGTTGCCTTTGCCGGCGGCGGCTCGTTCTACGGTGGCATGTACCGCGGGTTCGACAGCCCGAACTTCAATCGTGGCGGCGGCTCGGGAGGCATCGGCAATGTCTCGCCGTGGGCCCGTCGCTCGAATTCCTACTATCCCACGCGGATGATGCAGCGCTCGCGCTAACGCCGCTGCACGCCGCCCGATTGCTGGCCAGGCAAAACAAAAAAGCCCAGGGGATATCCCCTGGGCT
>JAFEBQ010000025.1 GCA_018242585.1 Planctomycetota bacterium | reverse complement strand
CGGTGGATTAACTAGGATTTAGCAAGCTCGTCGATGTTCCTGCCTAAATACGCTTCTATCGAGTCAACGCCAACGCCAGGCTTAGATAACATCGCGACGTTTTGCGATGCGCCCTCAAGTTTGGACCGCGGGACAAGAAGTAGCGCTTTGAGTCCTCGATCGAGGTTTGCCTGGATTTTGGAGTAAACGCCAGCCATTGGAGCGACTGTGACGTGAAACACAGTCCTGTTGACCTGAAAATCGCCTTCGTGACCTACTTGATCGTCACCAGAGCTATACGGTTTGTTACGGATTTCAATTTCTGGGTAGATCAGTGCGAGTTTGGCTCCGATAAGGTATTCGGCCACCGCGCCAGCCTTGCCGCTCGTTTGGGCATTGGCCAGGATTTCTGAAATCAAATTGCCTGCATCGTGATCAGCGTTGAACCTAGCTTTGACTCGCTTTTTCTTGAAATGCAGAGCAACGTAGTTATCAACAATGTGCCGCTGCATTGCCGTTAACGCTAGTTCCCTACTTTCGGTTGCCAGATCAAGTCCTTTGATCGTCTGAAGTAAGTCAGCGATGTCACCGCGTGCGCCTCGGTTTGTTCGTCCGCCTACCTTGGTGAGTTGCCTAGTCTCGCCATATTCGGCGAGCACTCGTGCGACCGATTCCGCCGAGAGTGTCGCAATCTGAGCACCCTGTTCGGCCACGTGGCGCTCAATATCGAGATCGAAGTCAGTGCGCAGTCTCTGCAAGACCACGAGCGCCGCGCAGAGCGTCCCCATAGCTGGCAGTTTGTCTCGATAGAGCGAAAGGTTCCCGTACCACGTAGCCAGGGCACGAATTGCGTCAGCCTCTATGGACACTACTTGGCCCCTGAGATTTTTTGAGTGACTATCGGGTCAACGATCCAACATACTTCTCAATCAACCATTCAACGGCTGGCACGCAAACGGCGTCGCCGAAGCCGAACAATGCTTGATTAAGCGACACTTCGATCTTGAAGCTATCCGGCACACCTTGAAGCCTGGCGCATTCGCGAGCGGTAAGGAGTCGCACTCGGTATTTGCCGCGCCCCGCTTTGAAAAGAATCTGGCGACCGCTGCCACCTCGCGGGGTACGTAGGCAGCCCGCGATACCGTCAGTCCGCAGCTCGGCCATGCTCTTACCATAGCGCACGCGACGGAAAGCGGTCGCATAGCTGTAAGAGCGACCGCGAATCATGCGATCGGCCTGCTCGCGATGCCGGTTGCTCAGTTGCGACATAAAGTAATCTGTGCGCTCTTGATTCCACCAATGCTTATCGTTGTCGGGTAGGTCTTCGAGAATGTCGGTGAGTTGCTTCTGCGGCTTGGGCAAGCGGGGCAGTGATCGAATGTTCCAGCGAATGTGCTGGTTTGCAAAGATGAACTTGCACAACGCTTCGGAACGTGCGTCGCTCTCTTGAGCCAGTGTATTTCGCTCGCCGCCCTCGTCGCGCTGGGCAATCACGAATAGTCGTGCCCGACTTTGCGGCACCCAGCGTTGCGCGTTGAGGATCACCGCGTCGGCGGTGTAACCCAGTCGATTGAGTTCCAATAGCGCCTGCTCGAAATCTTGGCCGCCACGACTCATCAAGAACCCAACGACGTTTTCCAGCAACACGAGTCGCGGGGCGCGATCCTTTAAATTCTCAAGCAGCGATGTTAGTCCCCAGAATGCTGAAGACTCCTTGCCGGACAGTCCCTCCCACCGACCGGCGATCGACAAGTCATTACAAGGGAACGACGCGGTAAACAGGTCGCAATCGGGGATGTCTTTCGCTTTGAGCTTGTGGATGTCTTCGACGACCAAATGGTCATCGGACGGCCAGTTCGTTTGGTACATCTGCGCTTTGTCTTCGCAGATGTCATTCGCGAAGACGACGTCCCAACCTTGCCGCTCAAGGGCCAGGCGAACCAGACCTATGCCCGCAAAAAATTCAGCCGCCTTAGGGCGGCCGTTCGACTCCCCATTTGCGGGGGCGCTGAGGCGATATTTGCGTTCCGAGAGACGTTCCAGAGTAACGACGCTCCCGGCCTTGATCTGATGGTGGGCGTAGAACTTGCCGATGGACGCCCGCTCGCGAATGAACCCGCGAGACTTGCCGGTGCGTCGGTCGCTACCGATGTCCGTTTTTACGCAGGTGTTCAGGCCATCGAGGACAATCTCGACCCGATGATCACCGTTGCCGTTCTTGCGCGGCGTGCCAATCACGTCGGCGGGGAAGAAGTCGAGGTGCTTGTTGACATAGAGGTGATTATTCCGCAGGTTTCCAGCGGTCACCTCAAGCTGTCGTGTCTTATCCTTAACGGGCATTGGCGGTCGTCCATGTCGGCTTGGCGGGGATGGACGGAATTATAGCCGAACGATGCCGACTCAACACCCGATAGCCCCCGGTTGGCCTTAACTCCCAGCGGATTGGCGTGGAGAATTGCCAACGTGCGACCGATTACCCCTCACCCCCAACCCCTCTCCCGCAAGGGGCGAGGGGAGCGTTCGAGGTGGCGTTTTCATCTGCTGCTACGACAGTTCTCAGAGGGGTGGCCCAGGTGCTTGCACCTGGGTGGCCGAAGGCCGCAAGAAACCTCAGACGCCGTCTCGTGCGGGTGGCGAGTTTCCATTGGGGTTGCGCGTGCCCATCGAGTTTCTTGTTGCTGCGCAACACCGATGGCCAGGTCATCGGTGCCACCCAAGAGGATCGAGCGTGATGCGATTATTGCTAAGCCGGCTTGGAATCGTCCTCGAGGCCCCCGGCGGCTTCGAAGAGTTGTAGCGCTTGCCGGTTCGCCGCTACGTCGTGGACGCGGATGATTTGGACGCCTTGTCGGGCCAGGCCGAGGGTCGCCCCCACCGTGCCGGCCGTCCGGTCGGCCTCTTTGTCGCCGATGACCTTGGCGATAAAACCCTTGCGCGAGTGGCCAACCAACAGCGGGCAGCCGAGCGCGTGGAACCGCCACACGCTGCGCAGCAACTCCAGGTTGTGCTCGTGCGTCTTGCCAAAGCCCAGGCCCGGATCCAGGCAAATCCGCTCGCGCGTTATGCCCGCATCGAGCAGCAGGTCGCGGCGCTGGCACAGGTAGGCCAGAATCTCGGCCACCACGTCCTCGTAGCGGGGGTCGTTCTGCATGGTTTGCGGCGTGCCCTGCATGTGCATGGCGCACACGCCCGGCTGGCGCGCGACACACAACGGCAACATGGCCGGATCCCCTTCCAGGCCGGTCACGTCGTTGACGATCTCGGCACCGGCGTCCAGGGCCGCGGCCGCCACCTCGGCCTTGGACGTGTCGATGCTGATCGGCACGCCGGCCGCGCGGCACAGTTCGCGAACCACCGGCAGCACGCGGCGCAATTCCTCGGCGGCCGTGACGGGCTCGCTGTAGGGGCGCGTGCTCTCGCCGCCAATGTCGAGCAGATCGGCCCCTTGCTGGACCAGGGCCAGCCCGTGGGCCACGGCCGCGGCGGGGTCAAAGTGCCGGCCGCCGTCCGAGAAGCTGTCGGGCGTGACGTTGACAATGCCCATCACCAGCGGGCGTCGCGGCAGCGCGAGCGAACGAGTGCGGAGTTGCCAGGCGGTGGCGCGCATGGGCACGAGGCCGAGGTGGAGAAGCGACGGAATGTTACTTCAGCAGATTCTAACGCAAACCGGTCGGCATTGCAGGAAAGGCGGAATACCAACCACGACGACACGACGGCACGACGAGGGAGGGATTTACCACGGAGGAAAAGAGGGAGATTGAACCGCAAAGAACGCGAAGAAAACCGAAGACGTTTTGAATCGCAGAGGGCGCTGAGTTTCGCAGAGAAAAAATCCAACTCTTAATCTCCGCGATCCTCTGCGCTCTCTGCGTTTAATCTCCTCGTATTACCTTAGCGCCCTTTGCGTCTTTGCGGTTCAACCTTCTTCGCATTGCCCCCGTCGTGCCGTTGTGTTGTCATGGTCGAATTCCCTTCATCATTCTCGGCCAAAACGCCCCGTCCCGCGCCAGGTTTCGCCGGGGCCTCCGGGGGCTGTCGCGGGGCTAGCGCCCGATGATAGAATCGACGTCTTCGAGCGTTCGTCATGTTTCCGCTTCCGTTTTCTGGTGAGTCGACCATGCCTGTTTCGCAACGTCTCCGCCCCGCCACCGCCGCAGACTTCCCGCCGCTGCGCAACGAGATTGCTGGCCTGAAGGTGCGGCAGTTGGCCGTCGATTTTGGCACGCCGACGTTCGTCTATGACGCCGCCAAGATCGTCGAGCGGATCAACGACCTGCGAGCGTTCGACACCATTCGCTACGCGCAGAAGGCTTGCTCGAACCTGGCGATTCTCGATCTGATGCGCCGCAACGGCGTCGTGGTCGACGCGGTCAGCGCCGGCGAAATCCGCCGCGCCCTGGCGGCCGGCTACCAGCCGGGCGGCACGCCGCCGCAGATCGTCTACACCGCCGACATCTTCGACGCCGACGCGCTCGACCTGGTCGTCAAGCATGGGCTGCACGTCAACTGCGGCTCGCCCGACATGATCGCTCAGCTTGGCGCCCGAGCGCCGGGCAGCGAGATCACTCTGCGGATCAACCCTGGCTTTGGCCACGGTCACAGCCAAAAGACCAACACCGGCGGCGAGCAATCGAAGCACGGCATCTGGCACGAGCAACTCGACGATTGCCTGCGCCAGGCCGACATGGCGGGCCTGAGCGTCACGGGGCTGCACTTGCACATCGGCTCGGGGACCGACCTGGACCATCTGTCGCAAGTCTGCGGCTCGATGAAGCGGCTGGCCGGCGAAGTGGGCCGCTCGCTCACCACGATCAGCGCCGGCGGCGGCTTGCCGGTGCCGTATAAGGCGGGCGATTCTTACATCGACATCGAGACGTATTTCGATCTGTGGAACGCCACGCGGCATCGACTGGAAGAGCAGTTCGAGCACCCGGTCCACCTGGAAATCGAGCCAGGGCGTTACCTGGTGGCCGAGTCGGGCTACCTGGTCACCGAGATTCGCGCCGTGAAGCAGATGGGTGGCAACACGTTCTATCTGCTCGACGCTGGGTTCAACAATCTGGCGCGGCCCATTCTCTATGGCGCGCATCACCCGATGTCGCTCGTCCTGGCCCACGGCACGATCGAGCATCGACCCATGCTCGATGTCGTGGTCGGCGGGCCGTTGTGCGAGTCGGGAGACATCTTCACCCAGACCGACGGTGGCATTGTCTGCCGGCGTTCGTTACCCGCCGCCGAGGTGGGAGACTTGCTGATCATCGAGGTCGCCGGCGCTTACGGCTTTGCGATGGGCTCGAACTACAACAGCAAGCCGCTGGCGGCCGAAGTGTTGATCGAAAACGGCAAGGCCGAGCTGATTCGCGCGCGACAGACGTTCGAGGATCTGATTCGCGGCGAGCGCATCCCCGGCCGCTCTTAATTCGGAAAAAGACCAACCACGACGGCACAACGACACGACGTGGGAATGCCCAGACAGGGAATTTGAACCGCCAAGACGCAAAGGACGCCAAGCAGACCAAATACAGTTGAATCGCAGAGGACGCGGAGAGACGCAGAGCAGGGATTCATAAAATCAGCCCCGCAGTCCTCTGCGCTCTCTGCGATTAAATCTTCTGCGTTTCCTTGGCGATCTTTGCGTCTTGGCGGTTCAACTTTCATCCTTTCCGGCGCGTAACTGCTGCTGGCGTGCCCGGATACATTAAAACTGCTGTTCCGATTGGCCTTTGCTGGCCGATTACCTACAATACCCTCGGGTGCGTGAAATTTTTCACGAACCGATCTTCTCTATCTGAAGGACGTTAGCGATGGCCAAAGCCGGCCCTCGAAAGAAGCTCCCCAAAGAGCTCGCCGTCATCAACGCCGACAACTGCACCGGCTGTGAAGCCTGCTTGGAGGTGTGTCCGGTCGACTGCATCGTGAAGATTCAGCAGTACGACCAGTTCCACAACCTGCAAAGTTTCTGCCAGATCGACCTCGAACGCTGCGTCGGTTGCGAAGTCTGCGTGCATATTCCCCAGAAGAAAACGAATCCGTACGAGCTGACGGTCTGCCCCTGGAACGCGATCGAAATGGTGCCCACCGAGACGGTGGCCGTCGTTGTGTCGCAAATCGGCGGCCCGCCCGAGTACATCGAAGCCAACTGGGACCGACTGGTCGGCACGGCGCAGCATTTGGCCGAGTTGAAAGCCGCCAACGGCTAACCCGCGCGGCATCAACAGTCACTCAATCTCCCACAAGCCCAGGGATCCCACCCCCTGGGTTTTTTCTTGCGCGCACTCGAATGGAAAGGAATTGAACCGCAAAGACGCAAAGGACGCCAAGAAATGCCGAAGAGAATTCGACCACGACGACACGACGGGCACGACGTCAGAAAGATAAGGAAAGCGAACGTGAAAGCGAGGCTCGCGAGCCAGTTGCCCGGTGACTAAATCGCAAGCGTGTTTCGCTCCTCCTTCCTCTACCGCACGTTCTTCTTTGCGCCCTTTGCGTCTTTGCGGTTCAAATCCTCTGCCGCTGTCTTTCCGACGTCGTGCCCGTCGTGTCGTCGTGGTCGAATTGCTTTTTCCCTCGTCACGTTTCTCGCACTTTTCACCGCTAGCAGCGCTGGCACGCGCTCCATCGACCTTGACCCACACTGGCCAGACTTTCTATAGTCCCGGCCCCCAAGTGTCGGCTGTTCCTGTACTTTGCGCCGCGAGAGCCGTGCCGTGCTATTCAGCTCGCCAGTCTTTTTGTTCTTGTTCCTCCCCGTGTTGTTGGCCCTGTACGCCGTCTGTCCGCAGCGGGGCAAGAACGTGCTGCTGCTGGCGGCCAGCTTGCTGTTCTATGCCTGGGGCGAGCCGCTGCTGATCCTGGTGATGTTCGCCTCGATCGGCATGAACTACGGCTTTGGGCTGTGGGTCGAGCGAGCCCGTAGCGCCACCGGCCGCCACATCGCCATCAGCGCCGCCGTGGTCGGCAACCTGGCGCTGTTGGGTTACTTCAAATACGCCGGCTTCCTAATTCAGAATCTGAACGTGCTGTTGGCCGCGGTCGGGCTGCCCGAGTTGGGCAGCACGTACGTCGTGATGCCGATCGGCATTTCGTTCTACACGTTCCAGGCCATGTCCTACGTCATCGACGTTTATCGGGGCGAGACGCGGGCGCAAAAGAACCCGATCGTCATGGCCCTGTACATCGCGTTGTTCCCGCAACTGATCGCCGGGCCGATCGTTCGCTACGTTGACGTCGCGGCCCAGATGGCCCAGCGCCGCGTCACGCTGGCCGGCTTCAGCAGCGGCATCCAGCGGTTCATCATCGGCCTGGGCAAGAAGATGCTCCTGGCCAATGCCGCGGCCAGCGTGGCCGATTCGATCTTCGACATTCCCTCGCACCAGTTGTCGCTGACCGTCGCCTGGCTGGGCATCGTCTGCTATGCCGTGCAAATCTACTTCGACTTCGCCGGCTACAGCGACATGGCCATCGGCCTGGGGCGGATGTTCGGCTTTGAGTTCCTGGAGAACTTCAACTACCCGTACATTTCGCGTTCGATCACCGAGTTCTGGCGGCGCTGGCACATCTCGCTGTCGACCTGGTTCCGCGACTATGTCTACATTCCGCTCGGCGGCAACCGCCGCGGCCCGGCGCGGACTTACGCCAACTTGCTGATCGTGTTCCTGCTGTGCGGGCTCTGGCACGGCGCCAGTTGGAACTTTGTGATTTGGGGCGCGTTTCACGGCGCGTTCCTGATCATCGAGCGCGGCGCCGTCGGCCGTTGGCTAGCGCGCGCCTGGGGCCCGGTGCAACACCTCTACGCGCTGGTTGTGGTGCTGGTCGGCTGGGTCTTCTTCCGGGCCGAAACCTTCCCCATGGCGCTCGGCTACCTGGGAGCGATGCTGGGCCTGAATGGCCTGTCGAGTGTCGAGTACCCGCTGGCGCTGTTCCTCGACTCGGGCGTGATCGTCGCCTTGCTGGCCGGCGCGCTGGCCAGCACGCCGATCGTCCCTTGGCTGGTGCGGCGCTACGAGCAGCAAACCGTCCGCACGCTCGACGCCTGGCGGCAGACGGCCCTGGCCACCGGGTGGGAGCTGTCGCGATTGGCGGGCCTGACCCTGATCTTCGTCGGCTCAGCCGCCAACATGGTCGCCTCGACGTACAACCCGTTCATTTACTTCCGCTTTTAGCGCCGACAGATCGAGATGGCCGACACGCGTTACGAACCGCCGCACCTCGCCGCCGGGTACACCCTGGCGCCGACGTTCGCGCTGCGCTTGCATCGCTCGGCCAATTTCGTGCTGGCCGTCGTGTTCGTGGCGGCCATGTTCGCGCCAATGACCGGCTTGTGGCGCGACGGCGTGTCGGAGGTGATCGAGCGAACCGAGAAGCGCCGGGCCTCGCCGTTTCCCAAGCTGGAAGGGCACTGGCACGGGCCGCTGTGGGTGCCGCGCAAAGGGACGCTGCTCGAGTTTCCCGGCACGTTTGAAGTCTGGTTCAACGATCATCTCGGCGGCCGGCGCCAGATCATCGGCGTCCGCAACCTGGCCACTTACACCGGGCTGGCTTCCGAAACCGTCGTTCGCCCCCAACAAGGCCAGGCTCGCAACGCCCAAGTCATCATCGGTCGCGAAGGTTGGCTGTTCGCCACGGTTGAAAATCTGGTCGACGACTTTCGCTGCTCGAAACCGTTCAGCGAGGCGGAGCTGGACCGCTGGGAGCAAGTCCTTGTCGCGCGGCACAACTGGCTGGCGCGGCGGGGCATTAAGTACGTGCTAATGATCGCGCCGAACAGCCACACGATCTACGGCGAGTACATGCCGCGCAATTTGACCAAGGTGAACTCGTATTCGCGAACCGATCAACTGCTCGCTCGTCTGCGCGAGCGAACCGACATGGTGACCGTTGACCCGCGCGAGCGACTGATCGCCGGCAAAGCCAACTGGCCCACCTACCACAAGACCGACACGCACTGGAACGACTACGGCGCGTTCCTGGCCTATGAACACCTGTGCCAGGCGCTGCAAGGCTGGTATCCGGCGCTGCGGCCTTGGCGGATCGACGATTACCACGTCACCGTTTGCGAGGCCGAAGGTCAAGAACTATCGCACGCCGTCGAGTCGATCGTCCGCTTTCCCGAGCAAATGGTAAAGCTTGCGCCCAAGCAGCCGCGCCGCGCAATCGCCGTGGGCAACTTGCCGGTCTCGGCCGGTGAATCGCGCATCACCAATCAACCCCAGGCCGAACTGGGCCGGGCCGTGGTGCTGAACGATTCGTTCTTCTGGGCGCTCTGGCCGTTCGTCAGCGAACACTGGCAGCACGTCCGCTATGCCTGGACGGCTGATTTTCCCACCGACCTGATCGAGCAGGAACGGCCTGAGATCGTGATCCAGGAAATGGTCGAGCGCCGGCTGATGATCTATGACCCGAAGAACCCGGCGGCCATCGACACCGAACAGCAAATGTACCTGGCCAAGCAGCCGGGCAATACGACTCGCTAACGCCCATGCAACCAGCGCGAATCAATATCACGCCGCCAGCGCGCCGCCTTAGCGACCTGGCCCTCGTTGTCCTCTTCATCTTGGGCTGCTTCGCACCGCTGACGGCTCTGAACCGCCCGGGCGTTGGCGAGTTGATCGAACGAACCGAGAACCGCCGGGCCGCCAAGTTTCCGGACGTCGAAACCAAGCGTTACGGACTGGTCACGTTGCCGCGCACCGGCGTGCTGCGGACGTTTCCGTTGCAGTTCGAGAGCTGGTTCAACGATCACTTGGGCGCGCGGCGGTCGCTGATTCGGCTGTACAACCTGGGCGTGACGTCGGGCGTGACGACCCAGCAACTGACCCGGACCTCGAACAAGGAAGTTCGCGGCTCGATCGTGATGATCGGCCGCAACGGCTGGCTGTTCTCGACCATCGATGATTCGACGGCGGACTATCGCTGCCTGAAACCGTTCACTCCCCCGCAACTCGACCAGTGGCAACAGGTATTCGCCGCCCGGCAGCAATGGCTGGCCGCGCGGGGCATTCGCTATGTGCTGATGGTCTGTCCCAACCAGCAAACCGTCTACTCCGAGCACCTGCCGTTGGGCATGACGCGAGTGAACCCCCAGTCGCGCTGGCAGCAGCTTTCGGCCCATCTGCAAGTCCACACCAACCTGGCCATTGTCGACCCGTGCCAACGGCTGATCGACGGCAAGGCGAACTGGCCCACCTATCACAAGACCGACAATCATTGGAACGACTACGGCGGCTACTTGGGCTATCGCCAGACGTGCGAGACGCTGGTCCCGTGGTTTCCGCAGTTGCGGCCCGCGTCGCTCGATGACTTTACCGTCTCGCGACAAGCAGCCGACGGGCGACTGCTGGCGGTGGCCATCGAGTCGATCCGCCGCTACTCCGAGGATTTGGTGACCCTCACGCCCAAGCAGCCTCGCCAGACGAAGTCGGGCCCCGCCGACTGGTCGAAGGGGTACAGCGATTTCACGTCGAGCTGTCCGACCGGCGAGATTCGCCGCGTGGTGATGCTGCACGATTCATTTGGCGAAGCGATCGGCCCGTATCTGGCCGAGCACTTCCAGCACGTGCGCTACTTGGGGGTGAACACCGGCTTTCCGGCCGACATCATCGCCCAGGAGCAACCCGACCTGGTGATTCAAGAAACGGTCGAGCGCCGCTTCATGGTGAACGAGCCGTCGAACCCGCCGCAGGTCGAGTACGACCTGCAACTCGTCCGCCAGAACAGCGCTCAGCCGCGGTGAATTCACCACAGAGGACACAGAGGACACGGAGTCAAAAAACAACGACGAAAGGGATTCGACCACGACGACACGACGGACACGACGTAAGAAAAATAGTGACGTGTAATTGCGAACAACGCGCGAGTCTATGACCATGCGGCTAAACCGCGAAGCGTTCTTCACTCTCCCGTCTTTCTCCGTGTCCTCTGTGCCTTGTGATGAAAACCGCGTTTTCTCCGCCTCCTACGTCGTGACCGTCGTGTCGTCGTGGTCGAACTCTTTTCGTCTTCTTCGCGCCCCTTGCGTCTTTGCGGTTCAATCGCATTTACTTCGTCATTTCAACTCGACAGCGTCTTCGCCACGTCGGTGCGATAAGCCGTGACCGCCGGCAGCAATCCGGCCAGGCCCGCGGCGACGATGATCACCGGCAACAACAGTAACTCGATCGGCGTGTGGACCAGCGTATCGCCCAGCCGGCTGCGCGTGCTCGGGTCCAAGAGCACCCCAAGCTGTGGCGATTCCCAGAAGTGGATCGACACGCCGGTGTAGTTCTCGATCACTGGGCTCAACAGCCCGATCAGCCCGTGCCCCAGTGCCCAGCCGCACAATCCTCCGACGGCGGCCAGCAGCAGCGATTCGAGCAAGACGACCGTCAGCACCGTGCGACGACCGGCGCCGAGGGAACGCATGATGGCGATGTCGCGGCGGCGCTCGGCCATGGAGTTATAGATGCTGACCATCAGCCCCACACTGGCCACGATCACCACCAGCACCGCCAGAGCCAGTAAAATAAATAACATCGGCGCGATCAGCGTCTCGAACAGCAGCTTCACCTCGCGAGTTGGAAATACCGCCTGGGCCACGGGACCGTCGAACACGGCGCGCTGCAGCGCCTGGCCAAAGGCGTCCATCTTGCAACGGACCAGCACGGCCGACACCGCCCGTTGATCCTCGGGGAGCGGCTCGCCTTTGGCTCGCTTGGGTGCGCCCGCGGGGGGCGCCTCGGCATGGCCATCGAGCAGATAAAAACCTTCGATGTTCACGAACAGGGCGTAATCGCTGCGCGTGCCGGTGGGGGCTAGGACGCCGACGACCTTGAACGCGTCGTGCTTGTGGCCGATCTCGTCGTGTGCCAGTCCGTGCGTCGGCTCGAACGCGCTGCCCACCTTCAGCCCGGTGCGTCGGGCCACTTGCGAACCGACGACCGCCTCGAAGTAACCCTGCGGCTCGAACGCGCGTCCCGTGGCCAACACATAGGGCTTGCCCGGCAAGGTACCGGCCGGAAAGAAGTCGACCGACGTGCCGATAACCCGAAAGCCTTCATAGTTGTCCCCCAGGCAGATCGGCACCGCCGTCGACACGTAGTTGGCGAACTTGCCGCCGGGGAGGAACTCCTTGTAATAGCTGTAGGGGATTTTTCCCGGCGGCGTCCCCAGATGAAAGATCGCGTTCAGCACCAGTTCCAGCCGTCCGGCTTTGGGACCGACGACGAGGTGAAAACCTTCGGAGCCGCGCGCGAACGAGGAGCGAATGGTGGCGTAGATGACCAGCACCACGACGACCAGCGCCACGCCGAGCGCCATCGAAAACGCCGTCAGTGCCGACGACAGCCGGCGGTATTTCAAGCTGTTCCAGGCGATTCGCCACAGACTCATGTTACTTGATTACTCTTTTGAAGTTCTGAAATCCGATGAGCCGCCAAGGCGAAATGACGGCAAGAATTCGACCACGACGGTCACGAC
Source organism: Planctomycetota bacterium (assembly GCA_018242585.1). NCBI lineage: Bacteria > Pseudomonadati > Planctomycetota > Planctomycetota bacterium. The sequence goes on along the minus strand of JAFEBQ010000025.1, from coordinate 77,551 downwards.
GGTCACGACGTAGGAGGCAGAGAAAATGCAGTATTCACCACGGAGGCACAGGGAAAGATGGAGAAGTGAAGAACGCTTCGCGGTTTAGCCGCAGGGCCACAGGCCCGCGCGCTGCCCCATCGTACTCATCACTCACCACTCATCATTTCCTACGTCGTGTCCGTCGTGCCGTCGTGGTCGAATCCTCTTCGGTGTTTCTTGGCGTCCTTTGCGTCTTTGCGGTTCAAATTGCATTCGCCTTATCGCCGTGGCGCCGCGCTTCCATTCAGACGGCAACGGCCCGGTTAAATTGATCCAAGTGTTCGACGCGCTCAAACTGCGCGGCCAACTGCGTCGAGTGCGTGACCAAGAGCAGCGCCACTTGCTCCTCGCGGCAGGTATCACGGACGAGGTCGATAATCTGCTGTTGATGCCGAGCATCGACGCTGGCCGTGGGCTCGTCGGCCAGCAACAGCTTGGGCCGATTGGCCAACGCCCGGGCCACGGCCACGCGCTGCTGTTCGCCGACCGAGAGCATGGCCGGCCGATGATCGGTTCGCCGCCCCAGGCCCACGCGCTCGAGCAAATGCCGCGCGCGGGCACGGTCAGCATGCTGCCCGCCAAAGCTCATTCCCAAGAGCACATTCTCCAGCGCCGTGAAACCCGGCAACAGATTGAACGTCTGATAGACGTACCCCAGCTTGGTCGCGCGGTAGGTGTCGCGACGATGTTCCGAGAGCTTGACGATGTTCACCCCGTCGAGCCAAATCTCCCCCGCGTCCGGAACCGCCAAGCCGGCAATGCAATGCAGCAGGGTCGTCTTGCCCGAGCCGCTTTGCCCCATCAGCAACACTTGCTCGGCCGGCGCGATCTCGAACCGTTCGATGTCCAGGATCGGCAGGGTTCCCCCCTCGGGATTGGCGAACCCTTTGCGAACATTCAACAGTTTGAGCATCTCAGGTCTCGCCAAGGGCCTCGGGCCGATTCGCCGAATACTCGATTTGAGGTCGTCCGCGTTATTTCTTACGCATGGCGCGATCGATGTCGCGCTGGGTGTCTTGCTTCTTCATCTTCTCGCGCTTGTCGTGCAGTTGTCGACCACGGCACAAACCCAACAGCAATTTGGCCCGCCCCTTCTTGAAGTACAGCTTCAGCGGCACCAGCGTCATCCCTTGCTGGGTCGACTTCTGGGCGAACTTGGCGAACTCGTGCTTGTGCAACAACAGCTTCCGCTGCCGCCGCGGCTCGTGATTGAACTGGTTGGCTTCCTTGTACTCGGGTATGTCGCAACCGACGAGCCAGACCTCGCCGAGCTTGACCTGGGCGTAGGCTTCTTCGATGGTCACCTTGCCGTTGCGCAGGCTTTTTACTTCGCTGCCCACCAGGACGATGCCACATTCGAGCGTGTCGATCACTTCGTACTCGTGCCGCGCGCGGCGGTTCTGCGCGATCAGGCGCTCGTTGTCGTGCGCCGGGTCTTCAGGCTTAGAATTTGACTTGGCCAACGCTCGACCATTCCCCTGGCAGAAGGCTTGAACCGGCAACCGTTTAGCGCCGCGAAAACACGCCCCGCGGTAGGCCCGCGCTTCGCCCTTCCCGCAGTTTTTCCGGCGTGATAAAGTACACGTGACTGATCGATTGGCGCGCGCCGATCCTTTGTACTCGGCTCGCTGATAATGCTCAAGCGTGCCCCAGGGACGCCCGGGCCAGGCGAGCCAAACTAAGTGAACTTGTGACAGCACGCGCGGCGGCGAACTTTTCACCCCACTTCCCCTAGCAAACTCCCGCATGGCGACGCCCGACACCACCACCGCCGATCGCTCGGCCGCCATGATGGTCCACCTGCTGGGAACGCTCGACTTTGCTTCGAGCCTGGCGCTGCAACAACGACTGGTCTATGAGACCGCCGGCCGCTCGGACGGCCTGATCACGTTGCTGATCTGCGAGCATCCGCGCGGCATTTCCGTCGGCCGTCAGGGCTCGCGCACCGACATTCACTTCGACGCCGACGAACTGCAAAGCCTGCAACTCGACGTTCGCTGGGTCAACCGGGGAGGCGGAGCGCTGCTGCACGCGCCCGGGCAACTGGCAATCTATCCGATCGTACCACTGGCCTGGCATCGCTGGACCGTGGGCGATTACCTGACTCGACTGGAGGCGGGCCTGGCCGGCGCGCTGCGCGCCGCGGGCTTTGTCACCGAACGACGCGCCGACCAACGCGGGCTGTGGGGACGCAGCGGGCAACTGGCCGCCGTTGGCGCGGCAGTCCGCTCGGGCGTCACCTATCACGGGGCGTTCGTGAACGTCGATCCCAACATGCAGCTTGTGCGCCGCGTCGGCGCTGATCGCGCGACAGGACTGGCGATGAGCAGCCTGGCCACCGAACGTCCGCGCGGCGTGCGGCCGAGCCTGGTGCGACAACACATCATCACGTCGCTGGCCGCAGCGTTCGAGACGCCGCGGCATCATCTGTTGACCGGACATCCGCTGCTGGTGCGCACGCGCGTGGCCCAACCTGGAGTGACCGCCCGTGCTGGATAGTCTGCCCATTCTCAATCAAGGTGGCGCCAATCAAGGGAGCGGCGGTTGCTGCTCGTCGGGCGCTGGCCACGAAAGCGGCGGCTGCCACGAGCATGAAGCAGCCACGACCACGGCGTCGCCCCAGCGCTTGCCGCGCTGGCTGAAGCGCAATGTCCCACTGGGAAACGCCAACTTCTACACCGATCGGCTGCTCGACGAGTTGAACCTGGAAACAGTCTGCGTCGAGGCCAAGTGCCCGAACCGGATGGAGTGTTGGTCCCAGAAGACCGCCACGTTCATGATCCTGGGAAATGTCTGCACGCGGCCGTGTGGCTTTTGCTCAGTGAACAAAGGCAAGACGCAACCCTTGGCACTCGATGAACCCCAGCGGCTGGCCGAAGCGAGTTTCCGCCTGGGACTGAAGCACGTGGTAATCACTTCGGTGACGCGCGACGATCTGCCCGACGGCGGGGCCGAACACTTTTACCAGTGCGTGCTGGCCGTGCGCGCCAAGACCGGCGCGACGGTCGAGGTGCTGACGCCTGACTTCTTGGACAAGCCGGGCGCTATCGAGCGCGTCGTCGCCGCGGCGCCGGAAGTGTTCAATCACAATACCGAAACCGTCCCCAGGCTCTATCGCACCGTGCGGGGGCGCAAGAGCGATTACCGCTGGACGCTCGAACTGCTCGCGCGGGTCAAACGCTTGAACTCGGCCGTCCGCACCAAGAGCGGGCTGATGCTGGGCCTGGGCGAGACGCGGGGCGAGCTGCTCGACACGCTGGCCGACTTGCTGGCCAACGGGGTCGAGATGCTGACGCTGGGGCAATACCTGCAGCCGACGCCCGAGCATTTGCCGGTCGAGCGTTATATCCCCCCCGAGGAGTTCGACGAGTTGGGCGCGCAAGCTCGCGCGATGGGCTTCGCCCAGGTGGCCAGCGGGCCGTTCGTCCGTTCGAGTTATCACGCCCGCGAAATGGCCGAATCGCTGGGGTAGTGCGGCTTCGTTGAAGTGTGACGCCGTGCGCCCAAGCCGATGGCTCTGCCACCGACAACGGCGGCCGAGCCGCCGGCTTGGTTGCTCTACCGATAAATGAAGGGCGCGATGGCTGACCGCGTAAATATCGAAGTGCCGCGGCTGGGCCTCGACGCCGTTTCGCTCAGCCTTTGGTACATCGAAGTCGGCGAGCTAATCACCGAAGGGGACCGCGTCGTCGAGCTATTGGCCGACGGCGTGACCATCGACGTCGTCGCTCCGGCCAGCGGCATCCTGGTCGACATCTTGGTCGACGAAGAAGACCCGGTGACAACGGGCCAGATCCTGGGCGTAATCGAATGCCCGCCGCAAGACGGCTAGCGGTTTCCTTCTCAGGCTTGCCTTCATCATCGCGCGCGACAAACACCCCTCCCTTTCAGGGAGGGGGAGGGGCAAGACGTCGCGGGCCAAACGACTTTGCGCACAGAGCGGTTCGCTCGTTGGCGCAACGTCGATTGGCCTGCCACGCGTTTACCCTCACCCGCTTTGCTGCGCTCGCGACCTCTCCCTTAAAGGGAGAGGTGTGCCGGCGTCGCCGGCAATAAGTGCTTAACTGTCGGTTGCCCGCTCAATACGGCTGGTCAGTGCCGCGCATTCCACGCCGGGTCCGAATATTTCTCGGCCACTAGTTGCCGCATGCGGGCCAGGGGTAACTCGGTGCGCGGTTCGTCGGCTTGCCAGGCGCGGATCAGCGTCTGGCGCAGCACGTCACGCCCCAGTGGCAAGTTCGTGACAAACTCGGCGTGCGAACGGCGCAGTCGATATTCGGGCTCGCGCTGCGGCTTGCCCAACAACTCGGCAATCAACTCCAGCGGGAAGTCGTACAACAGCGTCCCGTGATACAGCACGTTGTCGCGACGACAGCGGAGACTGTTCCCCGAGAATTTCTGTTCGCGCCAGGCCAGATCGCACGTCCCGCGAAAAGCGATCTCGGACAAGTGCGGCGCCAAAGCCGCGTGCGTCGCTTCCATCACCGTCCGGTGACAGGCGTCGATACTGCGCAACTCGGGCCGCCGCCGGCAACTGAGCACCACGCCGTACATCAAACAGCCCGGGCCGGCCACCACCGCGCCGCCGCCACTCGAACGGCGCAGCACCGGCACGCCCCGCGCGTCACAGGCGGCGCTGTTCACCTCGACGGCCACTTGCGTCGAGCGGCCGACGACAACCAGCGGCCGGTTCGACTCCCACAGCCGCAACACCTCGTGCGGCTCGTCGCTGGCCTCGGCCTCGTCGAGCAGCGCTTCGTCGAGCGCCAGGTTCTCCTCGGGCGTGGCACAAGTGTGATCGACCAGTTGCATCGAATGACGCGGGCGTGTGAAGGGCTACGGAACCGGCGACCAGCGGCGGAGCGCCAGCGGACAAAACGCGAGAAAAACCCCAGGTTTCAGGCAATTTTAGGCTCGGCAGGCCGCGGGCGACAGCCCCGCCGCACCTTGTTCGCCAAGCACCGGTGTCCTAAACTAATCGGTTTGTGCCAGGCGACTTCCGAGGGACTCTCCGGGCTGGCGCTACGCGCCGAGCGCCGCCTCCTGCGCGGTAGCATGCGCCGCGGTCCCGTTGCCGACGGTTTTATTGCGCAACAACCACTGCGCCGTGACGAAAGGGTTTGCTCGTGCCAGGAACGTGTGTGATCGGGCTGCAATGGGGTGACGAAGCCAAAGGGAAAATCGTCGACTTGCTCACCGAGCGCCACGACGTCGTCGTCCGCTACCAGGGGGGCGCGAACGCCGGCCATACGATCGTCGCCAATGGCCAGACCTATAAGCTGTCGCTGATCCCCAGCGGCGTGTTGCGCCCGAACGTGCAATGTGTCGTCACCGGCGGCGTCGTGATCAACCCCAACAGCCTGCTCGGCGAAATCGACGGGCTGGCCGGACGCGGCGTCGACTGCACGCGCTCGCTGCTGTTGAGCGACCGTGCTCACGTGATCTTCCCCTGGCACTTGGAAGAAGATCGGGTGCAAGAGACCCGGGCCGCGGGCGCGGGGGCCATCGGCACCACGCAGCGTGGCATTGGCCCTTGCTACCGCGACAAGGTTGGCCGCAGCTCGGCGATTCGCCTGGGTGACTTGTATCGGCCGGACTTCGCCGATCGGGTCAAGCGGATCGCCGCCGACAAAACCCTGTGGCTGACGACTCTGGCGGGCGGCTCCGACAAGTTCGCCGCGCTCGACCCGGCCGCCATCACCGAACAATACCGGGGCTACGCCGAGCGACTCAAGCCGATGGTGACCGACACGACCAGTTGGCTGCACGACGCCTTGGAAGGCGGCAAGCGCGTGCTGTTCGAAGGGGCGCAAGGAGCGCTGCTGGACGTCGATCATGGCACTTATCCGTATGTGACGAGCAGCAACAGCTCGGGCGTCGGCATCTCGTCGGGCTCGGGCGTGCCGGGACGTTACTTGCAGCGCGTGATCGGCGTGATCAAAGCCTATAACACGCGCGTCGGCGGCGGGCCGTTTCCGACCGAGCAAGACAACGCCATCGGCCAGCGTCTGCGCGATCGCGGGAATGAATACGGCACGGTCACGCGCCGTCCGCGGCGGTGCGGCTGGTTCGACGCCGTGGCAGCCCGTTACACGGCGCGGTTGAGCGGGGCCGATTGCCTGGCGGTGATGCTGCTCGACGTGCTCAGCGCCTCGCCCGAGGTGAAAATCTGCACGGCCTATGATCTGGACGGTCGGCGGATAACCACCTTCCCCAGTCACGTCGATGACGTGAAACGCGTCGTGCCGGTGTACGAAACATTGCCCGGCTGGGAGGAAGAAATCACGCACGTCACGAACTATGCTGACTTGCCGGCGAACGCTCGGGCCTACCTGGATCGGATTGCCGAAGTCGTCGGCCGCCCGGTCGAGATCGCCTCGGTCGGCCCCGACCGCGCGCAAACGATCTTCAAAACAAGCGCCGCGAAGTTGCTCGCGGTTTAGCTGTGTCGGCTTGTCCGTCTGCCTTCATTAAGCATTTCGCATTAAGCATTAAGCATTCGGATTTTCCACGTGGCCATTCCGACCGCTGCCGCCAAAGAAGCTGCCCAGGCCGCGCTCGGCGTGCTGCCCGAGCGTCGACCGCGGCACATTGCCGTAATCATGGACGGCAACGGCCGCTGGGCGCAAAGCCGCGGGCTGCCGCGGATCGAGGGGCATCGTCACGGCGTGGCCAGCGTGCGGCGCACGACCGAGGAGTGCGCCCGGCTCGACATCGAGCAACTCACGCTCTATTGCCTGTCGAGCGAGAACTGGAAGCGGCCGCAAGCGGAACTCGACTTCCTGATGCACCTGCTCGAGCAGTACATGATCGAAGAGCGGCAGACGCTCTGCGACGAGAACATCCGCCTGCGAGTGATCGGCCGCCGCGAGGGGATTCCGGCCGACGTACAACGGTCGATGGACAAGACGATCGAGATCACTGCGGGGCACACGGGGCTGACGCTGTGCCTGGCCATCAACTATGGCGCACGCGGCGAGCTGGTCGACATGGCGCGGCAACTGGCCGAGCAGGCCCAGGCCGGCACGCTCGACCCGGCCGCGATCGATGAAGACCTGGTGGCGAACCATCTCTACACCGCCGGCATGGCGGACCCTGACTTGTTGATTCGCACGGCGGGGCAACTGCGGATCAGCAACTTTCTGCTCTGGCAGATCAGCTACGCCGAGCTGTGGGTCACCGAGCGCTGCTGGCCCGAGTTCGACGAAGCGTCGCTGCACGAAGCGATTCGCAGTTTCGCCGACCGCGACCGCCGCTACGGCGGGCTTAACCAGTGACTGGCAAAAGATTGAATCGCAGAGGTCGCAACACAAATTAGGACAGGTTTTACCGCCGAGGCGCAGAGAACAGGCCGGAGAGATTTGAACCGCAAAGACGCAAAGGTCGCAAAGAAGACAAGAGGGAGGATGGGGCAGTGACGGCGAGCCCAGAATCTGATCGTGCGAATCAGGTGAGCAGCGTCATCGTTGATGCGGCATTGAAGGTGCATCGCGCGTTGGGGCCTGGGCTGTTGGAATCGGCTTATGAGGCGTGTTTGGCCTATGAGTTGCGCAGTCGCGGTTGCCGGGTCGACACCCAGCTACCGCAGCCAGTCGTGTACGGTGACATCAAATTAGATGTCGGTTATCGCATCGATCTACTCGTTGATGACTGTGTGATTGTCGAATTGAAGGCGGTCGATCGATTGCTTCCGATTCACGAAGCCCAATTGCTTTCGTACCTCAAGATGAGCGGCCGGCGACTCGGTTTGTTGATTAACTTCAATACCGGCTTGCTTAAAGATGGCATCAAGCGAATTGCGAACGATCTCTGAGCCTTCTTGGTATTCTTCTTTGCGACCTTTGCGTCTTTGCGGTTCAAAACTCCTAAGTGAGTCCTCTGTGGTGCAAATTCTTTGATTGCCTAGGGTGAAGAATGCTGAGATGGCGGTTGTTGTTTGGGACGTTGCTTGTGGCGGCCGTGGTCGGGCTGTCTTGCCTGGACACCTATGCCATCATTTCCGGCATCTGGCTTTTGCCACTGGCGGTTGTCGTTGCCATTCTGGGCAGCGGTGAGCTGATCTGGATGATGCGGCAGCGCGGCCTGCAGCCGCATGCTTGGGTGATTTATCCAGCAAATGTGGCACTCGTGCTGGCGACCTGTATTCACCCGATCATTTCCCTACTCTGGGACCGTGATTCGCCCGCAGGCATGTCCGACCTAGAGGTTTACGTCGAGACAATACTGAACCAGCTCCGTTGGTCAGGCATGGCGCTTGTAATTGTGGCGCTGGCGATGCTTGCCACTCTGTTACTAGAAATGCGCCGCTACACTGGCCCGGGCGGGATCGTCGAGCGATTGGGCGTCACACTGCTGCCCATCCTTTATGTCGGCGTGCTGCTTGTATTCGTGATCGAGGTGCGGTTGTATCGCGGCGGTGGGCGCATTGGCATGGTGGCGCTGGCCTCGTTGATCGCCACGGTGAAGATGTGCGACATTGGCGCCTATACGTTTGGCCGGCTGTTCGGCAAGCACAAGATGGCCCCTGTCCTCAGCCCTAGGAAGACCTGGGAAGGTTTTGTCGGTGGGTTGCTGTTTGGCTGTCTGGGAGCGTGGCTGAGCAGCTATCTCCTCGACTGGCCGAAGGATCCTTATACGTACGCGGGAACATTCGTGCCGAATCCGTGGGGCTGGATCGTGTACGGGCTCCTCATCAGCGCCACGGGCGTACTAGGAGACTTGGCCGAGTCGTTGCTGAAACGAGACCTAGGTTGCAAGGACAGCAGCAACTGGATGCCCGGCTTCGGCGGCGTGCTCGATATTCTGGACTCGATCCTCTTCGCTGCCCCGGTGGCCTATCTGTGCTGGACTCTATGGCTTCTTGGCGAGTGCGTCTCTAACCAATCGCCTTGATTGCCAGGCCCTACCAGAACGCTTGCTTCAACCCGCGGAAACCATTCAATCGCTACCAATCCGGCTGCTGTGACTCATCGTGCGGAAAACCGCAAGCGACTATCCAGCAATACCTTGCGGCGATTCACTCCGCGGCGCGTATCCCTTTTGCAACGCGCGGGTAAAATAGATCGGGGCCGTCGGCCGGTGTCGTTGCACCCGGAGAGCGGCCTCGTTTCGCATGCTGGTCCCTCGGTTCGCCGCGCGTCGCAGCCGGCGGTCGTTGAATGTCGGAAACCAACATCTCGGTCGTCGGTTCTCAGGCGCTGCTGTCCTTGTTCGGCACGCGCGACCAGCACCTGCGGCAAGTTCGCGACGCCTTCGGGGTCAAAATCTCGGCCCGCAATGACGAGGTCCACGTCGAAGGGACCGAATCCGCCGTGGCCCAGGCGACCCGCGTGCTCGAACAGCTCAAGTCACTGGCCGAACGTCGCGGACACGTCACCCCCGACGATGTCGCCCTGGCCATCGAAGCGGTCACGGGCAAGGGTGCGCCGGCCGACGCGCCGGTGATCGAAACCATGCACGCCGGCCGCAAGGTGCAACCGCGCACCCTGGGCCAGGCCCGATACGTCCGCTCGATCATGGAGAACGACGTTGTCTTCTGCCATGGACCGGCGGGGACCGGCAAGACCTATCTGGCCGTGGCGATGGCCGTCCAGGCCTTACGTCAGGAGCGCGTGCGCAAGATCGTCCTGGTCCGTCCCGCGGTCGAAGCGGGCGAAAGCCTGGGCTACTTGCCCGGCGACCTGCAAGCCAAGATCAACCCTTACCTGCGGCCGCTGCTGGACGCGCTGCGCGAGATGATCGACTTCGATCAGATGAAGCGGCTCACCGAGCTGGACGTGATCGAAGTCGCGCCGCTAGCGTACATGCGCGGCCGGACGCTGAACGAAGCCTTCATCATCCTGGATGAAGCCCAGAACACCACCGTGGCCCAGATGAAGATGTTCCTGACGCGCATGGGGCGCGGCTCGAAGATCGTCGTCTCGGGCGATACGACCCAAATCGACTTGCCGCCGCACGTCAGCAGCGGCCTGATCGACGCCCATCGCCGGCTGCACGATATCGACGGCCTGGCGCACATCACCCTGACCGGCGCCGACATCGTGCGGCACCGGCTGGTTCAAGAAATCGTGCGGGCCTACGAGGACGGACCCCGGCGCCACTAAGCGCCGCTCGCGAAACCAATCATGTCGACAGGCCGAAAACGTGGATTGCGCTCGCTGCGGGGCGCCGTGCTCGAGTTGCCTCCGGGGCGGATCGAGCAGGCGCTCGACTCGCTGCGCCGTGGCGACGTGCTGGTGCGATTGGCCGTTTGCGCGATCGCCTTGCTATCGTTGTGGGCGCTGACGGTCCCCTGGAAACCACCGTTCAGCTTCCGCCCAGGCTACGTGCCCAACCGGGACATCGTTTCGCGCATCCAGTTCAAGCAGCCCGACCCGTTCGCGCTGCGCGAGCAGCAAAATCTGGCCCGTAACCGCGAGCCGGTCGTCTATCGCCAGGATCCCCAGGGGTTGCAACTGCTGCGAGCCAACTTGCAGCACGTGCTGTCCGAGGTGGTCAACGCCAACACGCTGGCCGACCTGAACCCCGAAACGCGCAAGCAGATACAAGCAGCCCTCGCCGCGCCGGCCAACGGCGCCGCGAAGAAGGAAGACAACCTGCCCGATACCGAACAGCAAGAAGAAGTGTTTCAGCAGTTCCGCGCCGCGCTTGGCGGAGCCGCGAACCTGGAAACCTTGGGCGAAGAGTTGGGGAAGGTCTTTTCCAAGTTCGAACAGCAAGGCCTGCTCGACAAGTTGCCCGAGGCGCACGGCGAAGGGAACCGTAAGGACATTTGGGTCTATCCGACCGGCCGACCCAAGGATAAGTTCCCCACGCCAGTGGCCGACGTGTTGATTGGGGACGGCGGGTCGCTGTTGCGTCGGCTGGGACACCATCTGCCGCCGGCTACGGTCGGGCCGATCTTCAACTGGCTCCATCCGCGCTTGACCAGCACGCTGGAATACGACGAAAAGCTGACCCTGCAGGTTCGCGACACCGCCGCGGCCGCAGTGGCCGAACAGTTCAAATATTTCGAACCGCACCAGTTGCTTGCCCTGGCCAATAAGCCATTGGACGCGGCCACGCTCGTCCTGTTGGAACTTGAACACAACCAGTACGTCAATTCGCTGACCTGGCGCGAGTGCGTCGAGCGGGCCGTGGCGGTGCTGGGCCTGTTGGTCACGATCTTCGTGCTGGGTGGCTACTACCTATATCATCACGAGCGCCGGCTGGTGACCGACCTGTTCCGGCTGTCGACGTTGTTGATCTCGGCCGTGGCGGCGGTGTTGCTGGTCCACTGGATGAGCGACTACGGCGCGGAACTGATTCCGCTATTACTGTTCGGCATGACGTTCGCCATCGCCTATCATCGCGATGTGGCCTTGATGCTCACGCTGTCGATGGCCATGGTCCTGGTCACTACCACGGGGCACGGGCTGGGCGAGTTCATGGTCCTGATCAGCGTCGTCTGCTCGGCCATCGTTCAATTGGGTCACATTCGCAGCCGGAGCAAGCTGCTCAAGGTCGGCGCGATCTCGGCGTTGGTGGCGGCGGCCTGTTCCCTAGGAGTCGGTTTGCTCGATGAACAGCCGCTGGGTTGGCCCTGGGAAATTGAAGGGAACAACGGCGCGTTGTGGGCTTATGCGACGCGGAATGCCGTTTGTACCTTGGCGGCCGGGTTTCTGCTGACCGGCTTGCTACCGATGATCGAAAAGATGTTCGGCGTGTTGACCGAGATCAGCTTGCTGGAATGGAGCGACGTCTCGCACCCGTTGTTGCAAGAGTTGGTCCGCCGCGCGCCGGGCACGTACAACCACTCGATCAACGTGGCCTCGATGGCCGAAGCGGCGGCCGAGGCGGTGGGGGGCTGCGGGCTGCTGGTTCGCGTGGGGGCGTACTTCCACGACATCGGCAAAATGCTCAAGCCCAACTATTTTGTCGAGAACCAGGCTGCGGGCGAGAATCGTCACGACACGCTGGTGCCGGCGATGAGCACCTTGATCATCATCGCCCACGTCAAGGACGGCGCCGACTTGGCGCGGCAGCACAACTTGCCCCAGCCGATCATCGACTTCATCGAGCAACATCACGGCACAACCTTGGTCGAATACTTCTTCAACCGCGCCAACAAACGGAGCGACGCCGAAGGGGACGAGACCGAGGTCGAGGAAAGCTCGTACCGATACCCTGGTCCCAAGCCCCAGACGATCGAAACCGCCGTGCTGATGATCGCCGACGCGGTCGAAAGCGCCAGCCGGGCGCTGGTCGAGCCGACGCCCGCGCGGATCGAAAGCCTGGTCGAGGAAATCAGCCACAAGAAGCTGATCGACGGGCAGTTCAGCCAGTGCCACATGACGCTCGAGCAATTGCGGACCATCGAGGACAGCCTGATCAAGTCGCTGTCGGCGATCTATCACGGCCGCGTCAAGTATCCGGCGCCAGCTTCGGCGTAGTTCGTCGCACCTGCGGTGCTCAAGAGTCAGGTGGCGGCCTCGCCTAGGGCGGCCTCGCGTGGTCTAATCGGCGTGTCATATCCATGCTTTCTCATCGAAGGCCGTCCGATCATTGCTACGCCGTATCAAATCTCGTTGGCGGTGGAATGCGCCCGGGTGGCTGTCGATGCCGGGCGTCTGCGCCGGGCGGTCGAGCTGATCTTGCGCCAGGCCGAAGTCGAGCGGGCCATCATCAGCCTGGCCGTGGTCGATGACCCGACGATTCACGAGCTGAACCGGCGCTTCCTGGCGCACGACTACGCCACCGACGTGCTCAGCTTTGCGCTCGACGACGAGGACGACGCGCTCGACGGCGAGGTGATCGTCAGCGCCGACACCGCGGCCACGACCGCCGAGCGGTTGAACGTGCGGCCCGAGGACGAGCTGCTGCTGTACGTGGTGCATGGGACGCTGCACCTAGTGGGCTATGACGACCTCGAACCCGAGTTGAAAACCATGATGCGGCGGCGCGAGCGGGAAGTGCTAGCGGCGTTCGACGTCGCGCCGGTCTACGAGGACGAAGACGGCGACTGATAGCACGCCCGACGCGCGTCAAGACGAACCACGCGCCACGACCGCCAGCCAGCGACCACCATTCCGCGTTAAACCAACCGCAGCCACGCCCCTCCGCCCATGAGCGCCGAAAAAGCCCTGGCCCTGGTGATTCGCGTCGTCGACTTCAGCGAGACGAGCGCCGTGGTCACGCTGTTCACGCGGGAATTCGGCAAGCTCAGCGGGCTGGCCAAGGGCTCGCGGCGCCCCAAGGGGCCATTCGAGTCTGCCCTTGACCTGTTGGGGCTGTGTCGGATAGTGTTCCTCGCGAAATCGTCCGACGCGCTCGACTTGATTACCGAAGCCAAGTTGGAGCGGCGATTTCGACCCGCCGGACACGACTTATCCCATTGGTACGCCGGTTACTACGTAGCCGAGCTGCTGAACGAATTAACGCTCGATCGCGATCCTCATCCCGACCTGTTCGACGCCGCGTGCCAGACGCTGGCGGCGCTGGGTCGCGAAGAGTGCGCGGCCGGCGTCACCGTCTTGCGTTTTGAATTGACCGCCTTGCGCCTGCTGGGGCATCTGCCGTCGCTCGACGCCTGTGTCGAGTGTGGCAAGCCGCTGGCGAGCGAGGGGCGGGCCAGCCTGGGCATCCTGGCCGGCGGCGTGCTGTGCGCGACCTGTCGACCGGGGCACAAGCTGGTGGTTTCGTTGAGTTCCGCGGCTTGGACGGCGCTCAAGGCGCTGGCCGAGCCGGCGCCGATGGCTGCCGCGTTTGATACGAATCTTGCGTCCGACGCAAACCTTGCACTCGACACCGATCGCCGCGTGCTGGGATCGTTGCGGGGCGTGATGAACCAATACTTTTCCCACCTGCTGGGGCACAAACTGCGCATGCATCCGTACCTGGGACACCACGCCGGCTAGCCGTGGCAACCCCAAGTTACCTACTGCCAGCCGGTACGAATCGCCCGTTGTTTTGCCTGACCCGACCTGACTCGCCCGCCCGCCTGAAATACCTGCTCGTCCGACTCGTCTGCTTGCTCATCCAAAACTCGCTGAAATCATCCCCCTTCAACAATCGGCCCTGACCGGTAGGTTTCGCTTGCGCCTGTCGTGCCAACCCGATCGCTTGACGTTCGCCGCTTCGCTGGCCGGTGTGCGCACGCGCTGCGCGCGCGTGATGTGGACGGCTGCCATGTTGTTAGCCTGCGGGGGCTGCTCGGGGCCGTTTTCGTCCTCGAAGCAGAAGGAAAGCATCGGCAGCCCGCTGACCGATCGCCCCATTCCCGGCCAGACCGGCCAGGTGCAACCCGCCAGCTATGTGCAAAACGCGCCGGGCATGAATGCCGCTTCCCCTGGCCAGTCGATCGAAGCGATTCCTGACCAGCGCCCCTGGCTGACCCAGGTGGGGGACAGTCTGAAGGGTGAATCAATCGCCAGGCAATATCGCAAGATGATCGGCCAGGGCCCCAACGAGAAGGCGGCCCGGCAAGAGTATCTGGACGGCGAGGCCATGTTCCGCGAGCGGCGCTATGACGAAGCGGCGGCCAAGTTCAAGGTAGCCGCCATTCGCTGGCCCAACTCGTTGTTGGAAGAAGACGCGATGTTCATGCGAGCTGAAGCTCTGTTCTTCGCCGACCGGTACAGCAAGGCCATCGACGCCTACTCCGAGTTGATGAAGAAATACGAAAATTCCCGCTACCTCGAAACGATCGTGGTCCGCGACTTCGCCATCGCCCGCTTCTGGGACCAGATGTCGAAGGATTACCCCTGGTACAAGATGAATCTGACCGACAAGCACTTGCCGCTGCTTGATGTGCGGGCCAACGCGTTGGCGGCGTATGAATGCGTGCGGCTGGCCGACCCGACCGGCCCCTTGGCCGACGACGCCACGTTCGCGGCCGGCATTTCGCAATTTGTCAACGGTCGCTACGACGAAGCGGCCCACAACTTCGAGACGCTGCGCAAGGAAAACCCCGGCAGCGAGCACGTCCCCAAGGCGCAACTGCTGGAGATTCGCAGCAAGCTCCGCACGTACCAAGGGGCCGAGTACGACGTCGGGCCGCTGCTCGACTCGGAAAAGCTGATCGATTCGACGCTGACCAACTTTGGCGATCAGATACCCGGCGAGCGCGACCGCCTGGAACGAGCGCGCCGCGCCATCCGCGAGCAGAAGGGCTATCGCGATTTCACCAACGGCGAGTATTACTTCCACCGCAAGTGCTACGGCTCGGCCAAACGCTATTACGCCGACGTGCTGAAGAACTTCCCCGACACCCAGGCCGCCCAGGCGGCGCAAGACCGAATTGCCGAATGCCAGGGCAAGCCCGACGATCCGCCCGACTATTGGAGTTGGCTGGGCAAGCTCTTCGGCGAACGCCCCAGGCCGCGGTAGGCGGACAGAGGAGAAGCATTTACCACGGAGACACAGAGGACACGGAGAAGGCCGTGGGGGAGTTGGGGAGTAGAGGGTGGGGGAGTCGCTGTCGCGAGCCACGCACCCTGAACTAGAAAAGCCTTTTACACCCCCACGCCCCAACATCCTCACTCCCCCACATCTTCCTTTGCGGTTCAAAATCTTTTGTCTCTTGTATTTTCCTACGTCGTGACCGTCGTGTCGTCGTGGTCGAATTCAGTTTTCCCCAGTCGCGGCAAATCCATGGCACGCACTACGATTAAGCGACGCGCTGCCCTGTCAGCCCTGCTGCTGGCCGCCTTGGCTCTGGTTGCCGCCCCGGGCTGCCGGACGTACATGGTCGGCACGCGGTCGCTCTATCCGCCTAACATCCGCACGGTACACGTGCCGATCTTTGAATCGAACAGCTTCCGCCGCGACCTGGGCGAGCAGTTGACCGAAGCCGTGGTCAAGGAAATCGAACTCAAGACCCCGTTCAAGGTCGTCGGCTCGACTGAAGCCGACAGCGTGCTGAGCGGCCGCATCGTCGGCGAATCGAAACAACTGCTGGTCAAGCCGCCCACCGACGAGCAGCGCTTGCTCCAGACGCAAATGATGGTCCAGGTTAGTTGGGTCGACCGCCGCGGCTCGCAATTGCAAGGCGACCGATCGGTGCCGGTGCCCCAAGCGATGATGACCGTGCAGCAGGTCAACAACCTGGTGCCCGAAATGGGTCAGACGATCACCACCCAGCAGCAACAGTCGATCCAGCGCCTGGCCGAACAGATCGTGTCCATGATGGAAGCCCCTTGGTAACCGGCGCATGGAGAAAAAGGCCAACCACGACGACACGACGAGAATGCCTTAGGGCACGCAGAAAAACGGGAGAGTGAAGAACGCTTTGCGGTATAGCCGCGGGGCCATCGGCCCGCGCGTCGCCCCGTCGTATTCATCACTCATCACCCATCATTTCCTACGTCGTGTCCGTCGTGTCGTCGTGGTCGACCGCGTCTTCGCATTTTCCTTGGCGCCCTTCGCGGTTGAAGCGTTCTGCTGCGCAAGAAAAGGCCCAGGAGTGCGACTCCTGGGCTTGGGATGTTGGCTTTCAATGGCGTGCGGGCGATTAGCTGGTGGCGGCCATTTGACCGCCGCCGTGCCCTTTGCCGCGGCGCGTGGCGCGGAGCGTGTCGCCGATCAGTTCGCGGAGCACCGACCAGTAGGTCGGAAACACCGTGACGCGGTACGGCGAATCGGGCGGCAGTTCCCCGAGCAGTTTCCGGTGGGCCGATGGCAACTCGTGATACGGCAGCGCCGGAAACAGATGGTGCAAGGCGTGGTAGCGCAGGCCCAGCGGGAAGAACAACTCGGTCAGCCAGCCGCCGGTGATATTCACCGAGTCGATCAACTGGTCCAAGTGCGACATCGTCCCGCCCCGGTTGCGGTAGTGATGGGCAACCAGGTTGCGATTGTAGTTCAACGACAGGATCGACACGCTCAGCAAGTACAACTGGAACAGCCGCGTCCACGGATACAGCCCGGCCACGATCACCAGTAACATGGCCCAGGCTCGAGCACTGCAGGCCAACTCGACGGCGGCCCACAACTTGCGCGGCGCCGACTTGGGCACGTTCAGGCGATGATGGAAGTTCATCACGAACGACGAGCAATGCTCCAGGGTCCACTGCCGCAGGCCCGGCGTCAGGAACGTGATGGGGCTCAACAGGAAGCGAACGAACACGTATAGGGGCATGACCAACGCCTGGGCCATGAACAGCACGATGTGGTGCCACGCTGACGTGCCCAGCGGCACGTACTCGCCGTCGTGCTCGGTGCCGTAATGGTCCGTCTTATGGTGATCGATGTGATTGGTATAGAAGAAGCTGGGCATCAGCAGCGGAATGCCGACCAGTACGTTCCAGGCAACCTGGAATGCGCGCATCTTTCCTTGTCGTAGGTGCGCGATCTCGTGAATGAAGCTGCCGACACGGAACAGCGCCAAGGCCGCAATCGCCAGGCAGATGATCTGCCGGGCGCTGAACCAAGGCGCCGCCAGATAGAACGACGCGGCGGTGTAGCCGACGGCAATACAGGCGAACATGTCAAGCCAGTAGAGCCAGGCCCAGTGGTGGAACTGGTCGCCGACAATGCGGCGCATTTCCGCAATGGGAGCAGGCGTAGACATGGCTGAAGGAACCTAATCGAGGTGCGAAGGCCCCAATGTGCAATGCCCGCGCCAATTGAGAGGAGCGATAGCACATTCGGGCTAGCAGTCTTGATCGGTTCTTCAGATTAACTTGCCGTAATGTTTGAGGAAATATTCAGAAAATGCGAATTGTGCGAAAAATAGTGCGGCAAAAACGACCTGGACTTCTGGCGGGGGTTCGTGGCGGTTTAGGCTACACCGAGCGACGTAAACCCTTTGACGATGGCGAAGTACCGAGGTTCGCCCGGTCGGCCTAGCTTGCTGAGGAGTTTGCGGCGACCGATGGGTCGCGGGAGAGGGCGCCGACCCGGCAACGCAGGCGCGAGAGGAACCAGGCAGTAACCCTGTGCCCTCCCACCGCAGCGCGACGCCGACACCCGTGTCGGTGCTGCCCAAACAACGGCTTCACCAGCGTATTAAGAACACGCCTGCGCGGAAATAACACCAGCCAACCCCGTCATGCGCGAATGAGGCGAACAACCTGGCCTTTTACAAACCAGCGGGAGTCGAAACACGTCACGCCTTAGTGGATGTTCATCTGGCAGCTACTGCCGCCGGCGGCGGGCAGGTAGCTGTTATTCACATAGTCGATCACCATCCGGTGGGCGCTGAACCGCCACGCCAGCGAACTGATCGAATTCATCATCCGCTTGATCCACTGCCGCGGCAGATTGTCGACGTCGCGTTCGTAGTACAACGGGATCACCTGCGTCCGCAACACGCGATACAAGTCTTCGGCGTCGCGGCGGTCGTTGATCTCATTGTTGACGTGGGTCGATCCCTTGCCGATGGAAAAGCCGTTCTTGCCGTCATAGGCTTCGGCCCACCAACCGTCGAGGACCGACAAGTTGAGCCCGCCGTTGAGCACCGCCTTTTGACCGCTGGTGCCCGAGGCTTCCAACGGCCGGCGCGGATTATTGAGCCACACGTCAACCCCTTGGATCAGGTGTCGGCAGACGTTGATGTCGTAGTCTTCGATAAAGGCCACGCGCGAGGCCAGCTTGGGGTCGTGCCGCAGATTCGCGATCCGCTTGATGAACTGCTTGCCCGGCTCGTCGGCCGGGTGCGCCTTGCCGGCAAAGATGAACTGCACAGGATGATCGGTGCTGCTGACGATTTCGTACAACTGCTCGATGTCGGTCAACAGCAGGTCGGCCCGCTTGTACGTGGCGAACCGCCGCGCAAAGCCAATGGTCAGCACGTTCGGGTCGAGCATGTTGCGGGCAAATTCCACCGTCTCGTCGCTTTCACCGCGACGGCGATACTGCCGGCTGACGCGGCGACGGACGAAGGCCAGCAATTGGTTCTTCAGCGCGTAGTGCGTTTCCCACAACTCGCCCGGGTCGATATTGTAAACCTTTTGCCACATCTCGGCTTCGTCCTGGACCCGCAGCCAGTTGACCGGGAAGTAGCGGTCGAACAGTTGCTGCATCTGCCAGGCGAGCCAGCTTGGCACGTGAACGCCGTTGGTGATGTGGCCGATCGGAATCTCTTCCTCGACGCGCCACGGCCACAGATGGGCCCACATCCGCCGGCTGACATACCCGTGCAGCGAGCTCACCGCGTTGGCGCGGCGCGACAGCTTGAGCGCTAGCACCGTCATGCAAAATGTTTCGTTGTTGTTGTGAGGCTCGACGCGACCCAGACCCATCAACTGGTCATAGGAAATGCCCAGCCGATCGCGCAGCGGGCCCAAGTGCTCTTCGATCATACCGCCGTCGAACCGGTCGTGACCGGCGGGGACCGGCGTGTGGGTGGTGAATACCGTGTGCTGGGCCGTTTCGCGCAGGGCGTCATCGAACGACACCCCGTCGTCTTCCATCATCACGCGAATCACCTCGAGCGGGGCGAACGCGCTGTGCCCTTCGTTCAGGTGATAGGCGCCCGGCGAGATGCCCAGCGCCTTGAGCGCCTTGACACCGCCGACGCCCAGCACCAACTCCTGGCGGATGCGGGTGCGGTGGTCGCCGCCGTACAGCCGGCTGGTCAGCTCGCGGTCCTCGGGGCGATTGCCGTCAACGTCGCTGTCCAGCAGGTACAGCGACACTCGGCCGACGTTCATCAGCCACACCTTGACCTGTAGCGAGCCGTTGCGAGTGTCGATGGTGATCATCACCGGCTTGCCGTCGGGTCCGAGGGCCGGCTTCATCGGCACGTTTTCGACCTTGGTATCCAGGTACTCTTCGTTCTGGTACCCCTCGGAGTCGAGGTGCTGCTTGAAATAGCCCTGATCGTAGAACAGGCCGATGGCAATAAATGGCAAACCCAGGTCGCTGGCCGCCTTGACATGGTCGCCCGACAACACGCCCAGACCGCCCGAGTAGATCGGCACCGATTCGTGCAGACCGAACTCGGCCGAGAAATAAGCGACCGGCTTGCTGCCCAACACGCCGGCGTGGGTCGTCGACCAGGTCTGCCCGCTGGCCAAGTATTCTTTCAGCCGGCGGTAGCTGTGATTGATGCGGCTATAGAGCACCAACTCGGCGGCCCGCATCTCGAGGCGCTCGGGCGTGAACTCGCTGAGTAGCGCGATCGGGTTGTGGTCCAGTTGTCGCCAGCGAATCGGGTCCAGATCGCGGAACAGGTTCACCACTTCCGGCTGCCACGCCCACCACAGGTTATGGGCCAGCGCCAAGCACTTGTCGTACAACGTGATCGCGTGGCCCGACAAATTCATGCGTTCCAAACCGGCGGGGGGGACTTCTTCAATCTGGCTCATCGTACATCTCTCAGGTTGTGAAGCAGGCCGAAGCAGAGCCTCTGGAAAGATGGGCAGTCGTGCGTTCGATTAGCCTCGATTCGTGCGCACTCGCTTGTCGAGCCTTCTGCCGCTCGCCACGGCGGAACCGCATCGACAAGTGAAACAAGGCGAACAAAACAAGACGAGCGAAATCAACCGGACAAGACCATCTCCAAAGAACCACACCGCCGTGCCAGAACCATTTGGCACACAGAGCGCGCGAGCACGACACGGACGACAACCACCCCGGGGGGCGCGGTATAGCGCTGGGGCTCTGGCAGTCGATCCTGGTCGCTGGCACGTGGCTCCGCCACGCTGCGGTGGGCGAGCGATGTCTCGGGCGTGGATTGTAGCGGAGGCCACCCGTGATTTCGAGTACCCGAGCTTCACAAACCGTTGTGGGGCAATGGGCAAACTCTGCCACTCTGTCCTGATGGCAACTCCGGGCCGCGGAACGGGTTGGCCGAGGCTTGCATCGGGCCTACCCGGCTGCCATGCTTCTGCTGGCTTGTATTAGCCAATCTTCATTTGTCGTTAGGTCAGACCTCACAATGCAGTCAGACGCAGCCGCTGTCCCCTCGCACGACGCGCCGGCCGACGGCTCGGGCCAGGTCGCGCCCTATCCTGGCTCGCACACCATGCCGCGTTGGAACGTGGCCGGGCTGCCCGACGCGCCCCACTTTAAGTGGACCAACCTGGCCGCCATGATCGGCCCAGGCATGGTGATGGGGGCCGCGGCGATCGGTGGGGGCGAATGGCTGACCGGTCCCTTGGTGACCGCCAAATACGGGGGCGCGCTGTTCTGGCTGGCCACGATCAGCATCATGGCCCAAGTCATGTACAACATGGAGATCAGCCGCTACACGCTCTATTGCGGCGAGCCGATCTTCACCGGCAAGTTTCGCGTCCCCCCTGGACCCATGCTTTGGGTCTGGGTCTACGTGGTCGCCGACTTTGGCGCGCTGTTGCCCTATCTGGCCGTTTCGGCGGCGACACCGCTGGCGATGGTCTATCTGCTGCGCCTGCCCGACCCGGCGAACAACCCCGATGAAGGGTTGATGCTGAAGTTGCTGAGTTGCGGCGTCTTCCTGCTGGCCGTCGCCCCGTTGGCGTTTGGCGGCAAGGTGCTCAACTCGTTGAAGTGGGTGATGTCGTTCAAGCTGGTGTTGGTGATCGGCTTCTTGCTCTACTTGGCGGTTTTCTATTCCACGTTCGACACTTGGAAGGAAATCACCACCGGGTTCTTCAAGTTCGGCAACGTGCCGGTCGAAGGCGTTCAGGGCCCCGACGGGCTGACCGAGCCGGGCAGCAACATCGACAACATCTTCGTGTCGTTGTGGGAGGGGCGGGGCGTTCCGCCAGTTCATCTGCGCTACCTGGGCTTCATTGCCCTGATGGTTGCCATCTCGGGATCGGGCGGATTGACCAACACAACCATCAGCGCCTACACGCGCGATCAGGGCTGGGGCATGGGCGCCCATGTCGGCGCCATTCCCAGCGTGGTCGGCGGCAAGGGAATCAAGCTGGCCCACGTTGGCGCGGTGTTCATTCCCAGCGCCGAGAACCTGCCCCGCTGGCGGCGCTGGTTGCGTCACGTGGGACGCGAGCAGTTTCTCGTCTGGTTGCCGGCCTGCTTCATCGGCCTCGCTTTGCCGAGCATGTTGTCGATGCAGTTCCTGCCGCGCGGCACGTCGGCTTCAAGCTGGACCGCCGCCGGCGAGACGGCCCGCGGCGTCGAAAACGCCATCGGCGGCTCGCTGGGGCACGTGTTCTGGTATCTGACGCTGTTGTGCGGCTTTTTGGTCCTTTCGACCAGTTTGATTACGACGGCCGACGGCGCCATGCGCCGGTGGGTCGATCTGGTCTGGACGGGCCTGCCCTTCATGCGGCGGCAAGACCCCAGCAAGATTCGCTATTTGTACTTTGGCGTGCTGTGCGGCTATACGGCGCTGGGGCTGTTCAATCTGATGTTCGTCGATGCCGAAAAGCTGATGACCTGGGCGGCGAACCTGTACAACTTTGCCTTTGGTATCAGTTGTTGGCACGTGCTGGCCGTGAACACGTTGCTGTTGCCGCCGGCGATTCGCCCCAATTGGTTCCAGCGCACGTGCCTGGCCTTGGGCGGGGCGTTCTTCTTGTTCTTCGCCACGATCACCACGATCGACCTGCTGACTCCCAAGGAAAAAACGCCCACGCCGACTGGTCCGACCAAGATGAGCCTGCACGCGCCGGTCCCCGAGACGCGGTTGGCTGCTGTAATAATTACAGAGCGCGCACCCATCGCTGACCTGGGTGGGTGGCCACCTGCCCGCGTTTAATTGCTACAATCGTCGCCGCCCGCACTGCGCCGCCGCTGGCCGCGCGTTTCGGACGCCAGCCGTCTATCTGGTGTCATAATCTCAGCGGGTCATTTCGACGCGTCAGCGGACGCCTCGCCATGCCGGCCGACGCGCGGCGGCTCTTGAAATCTCGCGCATTCTGATCGTTGCCTCCCAAGGATCTCGTTGACCATGCAGCGAATCGTATTGAGCGTGGCCGTGGCAGTAACTTTTCTGGCGGCCGGCGCGACGACCGCCCTGGCCGATGGACACGCCGCCGGCCCCAAGATGGGTCAGGCGCTGTACGACTCGAGCGGCTATGCGACTCTGCTGCCGTTCGCGGCCTTGCTATTGTCGATTGCCGTCTTTCCCTTGGCCGCGCCCCACTGGTGGGAGCACAACAAGAGCAAAGGGATCGTGGCCGCCGTGTTGGCCGCGCCGTTGGCCATTTACCTGGTCATGAAGTTCAACGACGGCTCGGGCACTCACCGGTTGCTCGAGTCGGCCCATGAATACGTTTCGTTCATCGCGCTCTTGGGCTCGCTGTTCGTGATTTCGGGCGGCATCTACATGCAAGGTTCGCTGTCGGGCACGCCGCTGATCAATACGCTGATGCTCGCCCTGGGGGCGGTGATTGCCAACCTGGTCGGCACGACCGGCGCCTCGGTGCTGTTGATTCGCCCGCTGTTGCGGGCCAATAAGGCTCGGCAAAACAAAGCGCACATCGTCGTGTTCTTCATCTTCGTGGTCTCGAACTGCGGCGGGTTGCTGACTCCGCTGGGGGATCCCCCGTTGTTCCTCGGCTTCTTGCGCGGCGTGCCGTTCGAGTGGACGTTGCAGCTTTGGCCGCAATGGTTGATGGTCAACGGGGCGCTGCTGGTAATCTTCAATGTTTGGGACCAGATGGTCATGAACAAGGAAGAACGGGAACGCCCGGGCGACCAGTACGAAGAAGTCATGCAGCACGAGCCGCTGCGCGTGCTCGGCCTGCACAACATTCTGTTCCTGCTGGGCATCGTGGCCACGATCATCTTCGCCGGTCAGGCCGTCGATCAGGACGGGCACTCGACCTGGCCGAAGGGCATGCAGGAAGGGATCATGGTCGCGCTGGCCCTGGCCGCGTACTTTACGACGTCGGGCGAGAATCGCGCCAAAAACAAGTTCACCTTCGGGCCGATCATCGAAGTGGCCGTGCTATTTGCCGGCATCTTCGTGACGATGATTCCGGCGTTGGAAATCCTGAACGTCAAGGGCGAGTCGCTGGGCCTGAGTCGCGACCAGGAGTGGCACTTCTTCTGGGCCGCGGGCATTCTGTCGAGCTTCTTAGATAACGCCCCCACGTACTTGACCTTTGCCGCCACGGCGGCGGGGATGGAACACATTTCGACCGAAGGACGTTACCTGGCCGAATACCTGGCGGCGGGGGCCAAGGACCCGAGCGGCGTACCGCTGAAGATTCTGGCGGCCATTTCCTGCGGCGCGGTCTTCATGGGCGCCAACACCTACATCGGCAACGGCCCGAACTTCATGGTCAAGGCCATCGCCGAAGAGAACGGCGTGAAGATGCCCGGCTTCTTCGGGTATATGGTCTACTCGTGCGGCATCCTGATCCCGCTGTTCATCGCCGTGACGTTCGTGTTCTTCAAGTAACACGTACGCAGCAAGTCGTTCAACGCCATCCAAAAGCCCAGGGGCCACGTCCCTGGGCTTTTTTCATGCGCTAAAAAGAAGACAGAATAATTGAACCGCAAAGGGCGCAAAGGGCGCAAAGAAGAACTTCGAGTAGAGGGTGAAAGCGCGAAGCGCGCTTGCGGGTTAGCCGTGGGGCCGCCGGTTCGCGCGTCTCGTTTCCACGTTCATATTCTCCATCTTTCCGACGTCGTGCCCGTCGTGTCGTCGTGGTCGATTTCTCTTCGACATTTCTTGGCGATCTTTGCGTCTTTGCGGTTCAAATCCGCTGCACGTTCCCTTCCGCTTCATTCATCGCACACGACGCGGAAGCCCAAGTTCACGTACCGGCTGGACGGCGTGTTGTAGTTGCGGAACGACGATCGCGCGTACAGCGCCCAACTGTGCCAGGCCCCGCCCCGCCGCACGCGCAGCTCGCCCCGCGGGGGACCGGCGGGGTCGCTCGCCGGGCTGCCGGCGTAATAATCGGCCGCGTACCAGTCGCCGCACCATTCCCAGACGTTGCCGTGCATGTCGTGGACGCCAAAGTCATTGGCGGCAAAGCTGCCGACCGGCGCTGTGAATGGATGCCCGTCGTTGGCCCGCAGCGCGTACCGTTGCCAGGCCGGCAGCACCCGACCGCTCGACGCGTCGAACAAGTTGGCCGCGCTGACCAGCGACTCGGGATCATCGCCGCAGTGATAGCGCGTGCCGCTGCCGGCGCGACAGGCGTATTCCCATTCGGCCTCGGTCGGCAAGCGATAGTGCTGCTCCTCGACGCTGCTCAACCATAAGCAGAACGCCGCCGCGTCGTGCCAGGTGACGTTCACCACCGGATGATTGGTTTCCTGGCGAAAGCCGGGGTTGCGCCAGGTGAACTCGAACCGCCGCCCTTCGAAATCGCCGAGCCCGGGGTTATAGCCCCAGCCGCCGGTGCCATCGTGCTCGGCTTGCGTCCGATAGCCGGTCGCCGCCACGAATCGGGCGAACTGGGCGATCGTCACCTGAAACGCGCCGAGCCAGAACGGCCGCGAGATCGTCACGCCATGCGCCGGGTACTCGTCGACCAGGCCGGCAATCCGCTCGGGTTCATAGCCCGGGAAGGCCGACGCCAGTCGTTCGAGCGGTTCGCCCGACCCCATCTGGAACTCGCCGGCCGCAATGCGGACCAGCCGAATACCGAGCGAATTGGTGGCGACCTGGGCGCTTGCCGCGCGGTCGTGCGCTGGGTGGGATCGTTGCATGGCATCCTCTGCTTTCTCGCCACCGGTCTCGTGCGTGAGCCGGCGCATGGTGTGCGCGCAGTGTCGGACAGTTGCTGACTGTGGTCAGGAAACACACACGGCGCGACACCAGCCGCGGGTGTTTCACTCCCGGGGAACCTGCGCGCCGATTGCGGAGCCGCCCGAACAGAACCATCCAGAAAAGCAGGCTCGTCACGAGCCTTCGACAAGAATTGTCCGCGCCGCTGAAAAGGTTACGGCACGCGCAAAGATTTTTGCGGATGATGAGCGTTTGGCGAGAACCGCGGTAGCGGGTCAGTTTGCTGAAGCGGGGTGGCGGGGTCAGAACGAAGTGATGGCCCCGAACCGTCACCACGGGGCCATCGCTGCGCTCTGACCCCGCCACCCAACGTCCTCGATGCAAACTGAGCTGCTATCGGAGACTTCGACAGGCTCGCTCGCTGCCGCGGGGGAGAGTATTCTGAGCCGGGCGAGCAACCGACAGCAACCAGGCGACCGCACCGTGGTCAGCGACGAAGTCGACGCGAACCGCTCCAAGACGCTCGAATGGATCGTGATCGGGCTGATTACGCTGACGGGGAGGCACTGAATGCAGCGCGCACCGAGAGACTGGGGCGCAAGTCCTCGGTTTGTACCGCACATGGGACTTACTGAGGTGAAACCTCTGGTACTCGAAAGGCGCTTTCCGGGTGGAACTGGCGTATTTCAGCGTTGACTCGACGGGGACGTGGCCGAGAATAGCAGTATGAGTACCACCAGCGACACCAAGGCCGACCTCGAAGAAGTCGTCCGCGCGATGGTCGAAAAGCGCCCGGTTGACCCCGAGGTGGCAAAGCGAATTCACGAGCGAGCTGCTCGCGTGCAAGTGAAGTTCGATTACGAGGCTTCCGTTGAACTCATACGTGCCATTCGTGACGAATGAAGTACGTACTCGACGCCTCGGTCGCTCTTAAGTGGGTTCTGACAGAGCCCCATCTCGACATTGCTCGCAGGCTGCGTCAGGAGCATCAACAAGGCCAGCACGACTTCATTGCACCGGACGTCTTCCCGGTCGAAATCGCGCACGCCATTTCAAAGCTGCAACGTACGCGCAAGATGAACGAAGCTGATGCTCGTGTTTTCTTTGGCGAGATTCTAACCACTGCTCCGCGACTGTTTGCTTCGGAGCCATTGCTCATCGAGGGCTTTGAATTGGCGTTACATGCCCGGGTTGGGATTTACGACTGCCTCTATCTGGCGCTGGCAAACCGAGAAGGCTGCGATTTGCTCACAGCCGACGAGCGATTGATCCGGGCCTTTCCTGACGCGCCGAATATCATCCACCTGTCGGTGCTTTGACCAGCAAGCGATTCGCCTACTTAAACACCGGGCCGATTTTGTTCAGTCGTTGCTCGGTGGCGCGCATCAGCGCGTCTTCCGCCGCTTCGTCGGCCGCTTCGTACGTGACCGAGAATCGCAAGAACGCCCCGGCGTCGTCCCACGGCACCGTGACAATCGAGTGATCGTTAATCAGATACTGGCTGGCCGCTTCGGCGTTCTCGAACCGCGTGCCGTCTTGCAGACCCTTCGGCGACGGGGTGTACAGGAAGTACGTCCCGCCGGGCATCCGACAATCGAACCCGCACCGCTTCAACACCTCGACCAGCTTCGTGAGCCGGCGGCGATACTTGGCGCGAACCTGGGTGGTGATGGCGTCGTCGTCCAGCGCGGCCGCGCCGGCCTTTTGAATGGCCATGAACTGGCCGCTGTCGTTGTTGTCCTTGACGTCGGCAAAGGCCTGGACGATTTTCGGATGGCCACAGACAAAGCCCAGCCGCCAGCCGATCATATGCCAGCCCTTGCTCATCGAGTGGATCTCGACGCCGACGTCCTTGCCCCCCGGCACCGACAAGAAGCTGAGCGGCTTGGCGTCGTAGCTGAGCATCATGTGGGCCGCGTCTTGCACGACGACAATCTTGTGCTCCTGGGCGAACTCCACGACCCGCTCGTAGAACTCGCGCGTGGCCAGCTTGCCGGTCGGGCTGTTCGGATAGTTCAGGACCAGCAACTTGGTCTTGGCCAGCACGTCGGCCGGAATCGACTTCAAGTCGGGAAAGAAATCGTGCTCAGCCAGTAGCGGCAACCGATGAACCGTCCCGCCGCAATAGCGCGTGTGTGTGCCGGCCACGGGGTAGCCCGGCACCGTCATCAACGTGACGTCGCCCGGGTTGATGAAGCACGAGGGCAACATGGCCAGCGCGGTCTTCGAGCCAATGCAGTGATTGACTTCGGTCGCCGGGTCGAGCGTGACGCCCAGTTGCCGTTGCATGAACCGGGCGGCCGCTTCCTTGTAGGCGGCGATGCCATTGTCGGCATAGCCGCGGTTGGCCGGCTGGTTGACCTCGGCGTTCATCACGCGACGGACGCTCTCGGGGGCCAGCTCGTCGTTTTCGCCAATGCCAAAGTCGATCAGTGAGCGGTCGGGATGCTCGGCCAGCGCCTTGCGCTTGGCGCGCTTGATCTTCTCGAACTTGTAGATCTCGGTTCCCTTGCCGTAGTTGATGCCGCCAATGCGCTCCGCGAACTTGGGCTGAAAATAAGGGTCGCTCATGAATCGTCGCTCGTACTCGTGAAACTCAACTCAGTTGGGAAATAGGACACTTGCGCGTCGCCTGCACGACGCTTACGTTTTTGCTGTCACCGACTTACTTGGGCGGATCGACTTCAAAGATCACTTCGATTTCGACCGCGATGTTCGAGGGCAGGGCGTTCATGCCGACCGCGCTGCGGGCACCCACGCCGTTGTCGCTGCCGAATACCTGGGCGAACAGCTCGCTGCAGCCGTTGATCACGGCCGGCTGGGCGGCGAACTCGGGGGTGCACTGCACCATGCCCAGCACCTTGATCACGCGCTTCACGCGGTCCAGGCTCCCCAGGCTGGCTCGCAGCGTGGCCAGGATGGCCAGGCCCGTCTGCCGCGCGGCATCGTAGCCTTGCTGCTGGGTTAAGTCGCCGCCGACGCGGCCGGTGTGCATCGAACCATCGTTCTTCAAGGGGCCGTGCCCCGACACATAGGCCAGATTGCCGATGTACACGACCGGCTTGTAGACGCCGGCCGGCTTGGGCGCGGGGGGGAGGACGAGGTTGTGATCTTTGAGTTGTTGTTCAGCGCTCATGGTGTTTTTGATGCGTAGCTTGAGAGGGTGAAACGATTCAATCAGGAGGGACGAGCGAATGGCGGGTTCGCGATCTACCGGCCGTCAGGTTCGGCCGCCATCAAGTTCGCCCGCCGTCAGCTCTATCAGTCGTCAGCCCTGGCGGTAAACCTGCTTGGGATCGACCAGCCGCGTGCCGACTTCCTCGACCCCGTTGGGTCCGACGCGGCGATAGAAGCAACTACGAAAGCCGGTGTGGCAGGCCGCGCCGGTCTGGTCAACCTTGATCAAAATGGTGTCGGCGTCGCAGTCGACCAGAATCTCGCGGACGGTTTGCTGGTGGCCGCTTTCTTCCCCTTTGCGCCACAGTCGACCGCGACTGCGACTGTAATAAACCGCCCGACCGGTGGCCAGGGTCTCGGCGAAACTTTCGGCGTTCATCCAAGCCATCATCAGCACTTCGCCCGACGTGGCGTCCTGGGCAATGGCCGGCAACAGGCCACCTGCTTTGGCAAAATCGGGGATCGGTGCTTCGCTGGCGTTCATCGTGTTGCTGGCGTTCATCGGCGGTCGTCGGCCGCAGGGTCGTTACCGGTCGGTTATTCGTCATTTAAGGATACCGGCCCGACTGCCCCGGGGCGAGCCACCCCCGCACTGCCGCGATCGCGCAACGGATCGGTTCGGCGCACGTTTTAACCGGGTTTTGCCGGGCGCAACGCGCCCGGCCCGGGCCGATCGCCTGCCACACGCCGATTAAGCCCCCCGCTCCGCAGCCGCGGCCAAGGCGGCACCGACGGCAAGAAGCATAATCTTTTCCTGTCTTTATTTTTCGCGTGCGCAGCCGGTCGATGAACGAGCAATGTCCCTCGGTGGTCGCCGCTCTCCCCGGCGCGGTGACCGCCGCACGCCTCTCACATCTCCCTCTCCACGGCAAGGAGCGTCGGCCATGCGAGCCACGCTGAGCGTTATCGTTCCGGTCTGCAATGCGCAGTCGATCGTCGGGTCGATGATCGGCGAATTGTTGGAAGTGTTGCCCGAAGTCTCGCCGCAATTCGACCTGGTCGTCGTTGACGACGGTTCGGTCGACGCGACCGGCGAACTGATTCACGAAATCACCGGCCAGTACCCGCAAGTGTCGGTCGCCCACTTGCCGACGCAGCAAGGGTTGGCCTCGGCCATCCGCGCCGGTTTGGAACGCACGACGGGCGAGCTGGTGATGATCTGCACCGATCCACTGGCGGCCAATCTGCTGGACATTGGCAAGCTGTACCAGGCCGCCGCCACGCACGACGTGGTGACCGGCCGGCTGGGCTCGCGAGCCATCGCCGGTTGGATTCCGCGCCTGCCGGGCGCTTCGCCCAGCGTCGAGCGCGCCGGGTTGATGATCGTCCGCCGTCCGCTGGTCTCGGGTTGGCAATGGGGAATCGGCTCGGAAGACTTGCTGTCGTTCCTGGTCCGCCACGGTCACAAGCTGTACGAAGTCGACATCCGCGATCGGCGGCCGATGGTCCGCATTGATGAACTGGCCGACCAGATTGCCGGCAAGCTCCCCAGCAACGCCAGCCGCACTGCCAAGCCGGCCGCGGCGACGCCCAAGTCGACCGTGCCGCGCCCCAAGCACACGGGCGTATTGGCCCGTCTACGCGATTTGGCGCTGGGCGAGTAACAGAGCGATCTTCTTTAGCCCCCGGTCATTGACCGGGGGCTAAATGTGTGACGCTTACAGCGGCATGAACTTGATGCACACCGGCGCGCCGACTTTGGCGCTGTGCTCGGTCGGCTGCAGCGTGCCGTCCGCGGGGTTCACGCGGAACACCACCACCGAATCGCCGTCCTGGTTGCCGACCAGCACGAAGTTCCCCGTCGGGTCGACGTTGAAGTTTCGCGGGGTCTTCACGCCCGCCCCCTGGTGACCGGTCGGCGTTAGCTTGCCGGTTGACGTGTCGATGGCGAACGACGCGATGGTGTTGTGCCCCCGGTTGGAACCATAGGCGAACTTGCCGGACGGATGGACCACCACCTCGGCCGTGCTGTACTTGGGGCTCATCTCGGTCCCGGCCGGCAAGGTCGTCACGGTCTGAATCTCGGTCAACCGGCCGGCTGCGGCGTCGTAATCAAAGGCCGTGATCGTCATCCCCATTTCATTGATCACATAGGCCCAGCGCCCGGTGGGATGAAACGCAAAGTGCCGGGGACCGGCGCCGGGGGCCACGCTGGCCGACGGGGGATCGTTCGGCGCGAGCTTGCCGCCGGCCGCATCGAGCCGATAGATCATCACCTTGTCGAGTCCCAGGTCGGCGCAAAAGGCGAACTTGCCCGCCGCGTCGACATTGATCGAATGGGCGTGGGGCTTTTCTTGCCGGCCTTTGTTCACGCTTGAACCGGTGTGCTGCATGGGCGCTGTGATCGGCCCGAGCTTGCCGTTCGACTCGATCGCCAAAGCGCCGCAGCTACCGCCGCCGTAGTTCGCCACCAGCGCCGCGCGCCCCGACGGATCGACCGACACGTGGCACGGCCCCGCGCCGTAGGACGATTGCTGGTTCAGCAGGGTCAGCTTGCCGCTGGCCGAGTCGATGGCAAACGCATTGACCGCGCCGGCCTTGTCCAACTCGCCGACCGAATAGAGCCAGCGCCGGCTGGGGTGAATGGCCAGGAACGAAGGGTTCTTGGTTTCGGCGGCCAACTCGGGCGCGCTGATGGCGCCGGTCTGGCTGTCGAAGGTCGCGGTGTAAATGCCTTGGCTCGCACCGGCGCGTGTGTAGGTACCGAAATAGACGCGGAAGGTTTCAGCGTTCACTTCGCCTCCCATCAGAAATGCGAGTGAGCAGAACGCACCAATCAACAGCAGCGAACGAGCGACGTGCGAACGCATGGCGAGGGCACCTTGTGTGCGACGGGGAGGGGGGGAACGACCCGGCGGGCCGTTCATGTCGCACATCTTACCTGCCCCACGGGGCTCATGCCACGCGGCAGACCAGGCACTTCAAATACTCGCTTTCCAGGCAAGCCACGTTCACCGGGTGGTCCGGCGCCGCCCCGCGCGACTCGGCAACCTGAATCTCGCGCCCCGTCTGCCGGGCCACGTCGGCCAGGTTCATCATCAAGTCCTCGCGTGTCACACTGCCCGAGCAACTGCACGTCACTAGCCAGCCGTTCGGCTCCAAGATGGCGACCGCCAGCCGGTTCAAATGATGATAAGCGCGCAACGCCTGGGGGACGTCCTTCGGCCCGCGGGCAAACTTGGGGGGGTCCAAGACGACCATGCCGAACCGCGACTCGGCCGCGGCCAGCGCCTCGAGCCGGGTGAAACTGTCGCCGGTTTCGAAGTGAGCGTTGGTCACTTCGTTCAATTGCGCGTTGGCCTGGGCCGTGGCGATGGCTCGGGCCGAGGAATCGATGCCCAGGGCTTCGCGCGCGCCGCCGGCGACGAGGGCCGCCAGACTGAACCCGCCCGTGTAGCAACAGACATCGAGCACGCGCCGCCCGCGGGCCAGTCGCGCCGCCGCCAGTCGATTGTCGCGCTGGTCCAGATAGAAGCCGGTCTTTTGACCCGCGTCGAGGTCGACGCCGTAGCGGACGCCGTGCTCGGTGATGAAGACCGGACCCTCGGCGCGCGTGCCGGCGATGGGGCCATCTTCGAGGACGATCCCTTCGGCCTTGTTCATCTCGCGATCGGTTTTGACGGTGATACTCGCCGGCTGTAGCAATTCGCCGAGCAGTGCTACGATTTTCGACAAGCGCTGACACATGCCCAACGACGTGATCTGCACGACCAGGTGCCCGGCAAAGCGCTCGACGATCAGCCCGCTCAGCCCGTCAGCCTCGCTCGACACCAGCCGCGTCGCGCCGGCCGGATCGGCGAGGCCCAGGTTGTGCCGCAGCGCCAGTGCTCCGCGCAATCGCTCGGCCAGCCAGGCGTCGTCCAGCATGGCCGACTCGTTCCAGTCGTAAAGCCGAACGCGGATGCGGCTGTGGCTGTTGTAGATGCCGTGGGCGATGAATTGGCCCCGGTCGCTGACCAATCGCACCACGTCGCCGTCGGCGGCCGGGCCTTCCACCCGATCGACCGACGAGGCCAGCACCCAGGGATGCCGGCCAAAGAAGGGGCGGGCCTGGCGTGGCTTCACAAAGACGGTGGCGGTTTGCGTGGCGGAGGGGGCCGACGGGGCTGTCATGGGTGGAATTACCTAAGATCAAATCTGACTGATGTTTCGGTTTATGAAAGAAACCGGGGTTCAATCGCTACGATCGTCGCCGTTGCCCCGGCCCAGTCGCGTGGCGCCGATAGGTTCGATTGTAACATTTGGAGAAGTGTGAGAACAAATGCGTTCCGGCGTCGCGTCGACAAAACCGTGGCGTAATTTTGGTGAGCGAATCAGTGCGACTCTAAGATGAGCGTAGTATTGCCAGCAGGATGTTCCGCGGCGCGCGACCAATCGCCCGGAGCGTCCTATTACCAGGGGTGTTAGCCGTGTTCACCGACATTGCCATTGGTTTGGAATTGTTTTTGGCTGCCTCGGCCATTCAGTTGGCCCTGGGCGGCTTCTTTGGCTGGCTGTTGCGCGGCGGACGCCAACACAAGGCGGATGAGGCCGGTGCGTCGGATGACTCGGCCAAGCAGGCCCAGGAGATGCTGCAGCGGTTGCACTCGTTGGCCAACAGCATCGGCCAGAACGTCGGTCAACACGCGTCGCGGATGGAAGGGATCAGCAAGGAATTGAACGATGCTCGCGATCGCGGCGACACCGAGGTTGAATCAATGGTGTTGTCGGCCGTGGCCAAGATTGCCGCCTCGAACGAACATTTACAGGGCCAACTCCGTCAGGCCGAGCAGAAGCTGCAAGATCAGGCCCAGCAGCTTGAAACCAAGATGGTTGAAGCGCGAACCGACGCGCTGACCGGGATTGCCAATCGCCGGGCGTTCGACCTGGAATTGGCCCACCGCTTCCAGCAGTACGCCGAGGCGCGGATTCCGGCCTGCTTGCTGCTGATGGACGTCGATCACTTCAAGAAGTTCAACGATACCTACGGTCACCTGGCGGGGGACGCCACCCTGAAGCAAGTGGCGTCGACGCTGTTCGACAGCGCCCGCGGCGTCGACCTGGTGGCCCGCTATGGTGGCGAGGAGTTCGCCATCGTCATGCCCAGCACGCTGATGAACGAAGCCCGCCGCGTGTCCGAGAAGGCCCGCGCGTCAATCGAAGCCAATGCTTTCGATTTCGATGGCCAAACCTTGCGAGTCACGATCAGTTGCGGCCTGGCCGAGATTCAAGAAGGTTTGACGCCGGCCGAGATCATCAAGCGCGCCGACGAAGCGCTGTACGCCTCGAAGCAAGCCGGCCGCAATTGCATCCACCTGAACGACGGGGTCCGCTGCGAGCGAGTCCGCTTTGGCAACGATCACCACGCACCACAAGCCAAGCCCGAGACGAAGCCGCTTGCCAAGGCCGAGCACGGTGTTTCGCCGATCGACGCGTTGACCGGCTTGAGCACGCGGGAAGTCTTTGACGAAGAGGCTGCCAAGCGGTTGGCCGGCGCCCAGTCCGCCGGCCAGCGTGCCTGCGTGCTGTTGGCC
Source organism: Planctomycetota bacterium (assembly GCA_018242585.1). Lineage (NCBI taxonomy): Bacteria > Pseudomonadati > Planctomycetota > Planctomycetota bacterium. The sequence continues at coordinate 43,282 of JAFEBQ010000025.1, read as the reverse complement.
GACGTCGACAATCTGAGTGACATCAACGACAAGTACGGCCACAAGCTCGGCGACATGGTGCTGCGAGCCACGTCGCAGTTCCTGAACGCCGCCATGCGTCCGTCGGACCATCACGATCTGTCGGCGCGCTACGACGCCGACCGGTTCGCCATGCTGGTGACTGATTCTGATCTCCGCTCGACGACCGAGACGGCCGAACGACTGCGGCGGGCGATCTCGCTGTGCAAGCTGCGTGTCGGCGACACCGACGTGCAGTTCACCATCAGCACCGGCGTGGTGATTGCCGAGTCGAAAGAGGCGCTGCCGGCCCTGATGCGGCGCGCGATCAAGACGCTCGAAGCGGCCAAGGCGGCCGGCCAGAACCTGACCTTCGTGACCGACGGCCCGCAATGCGTGGCGGCCGACGCGATGTTCACCGATCTGGAAAGCGAAACGCTGGTGACGGCGATCGAGTAATCGCCCCCCGCCGAACCGCGGAACCGCTCGACGATTGCCAGGCCGGCCGGACATCAAACCCGGCGGCGGCTGGAAGTCTGGCCTCAGTTTTCCCCGCCCTCCGGCCGATAGCAGTATTCTGGCGGCACGTTTCCAGGCCCCTTTTCGCCCCGGATCGACCACGTGCCACGCCCAGGAAACGCCAGCATTTTGCCCCGTCGGGGGCGGCGGCGGCGGTTTACCAGACCCTTGCAAGGGACCAGGGTAAACTTATAATCCTGTGTTCCGGCGCAGGTTGCGCAGACCCGCTGGCCGAGCGTGCTCGGCCGGGTCAGTGTGCGACGGCTCGTCTCAGGCCCCCGGGCCCGATGGCGAGTGACGCCGGCGACCGATTGCGGGTGTAGCTCAGTGGTAGAGCGTCACGTTGCCAACGTGGCTGTCGTGGGTTCGACTCCCATCACCCGCTTTTTTCCGGGGCGATCGTCGCCAAAGGCCAGCGGTCCTCGTCAGCGCTGGTCTGCTGGTTCACGAAGGGCTAGTTTGCTAGTTCACGAATGGCTGGCTTGCTGGCTCACGAGTGAACTTGCGGTGATTCGGGGGTTCGTTGCGCTCGAATTGCCGTCGGTCGTCGCGCGGAGTTGCGGCCACGTGTTGTCGAGCGCCAAGCTCTCACGCCCTGGGGCGATTAAGCTGCGATCATCGAGTTGGCTGGTCCAGCGAATCCAAGCTAGTAACGAAGCCGAATCTTTTTTTGCTCACACGAATGGAACGCGGTCGGTTATGACTTCCTCGCAGTCGACATCCGAAGACACCACTCCCGAAACCGCCGAAGCGGCGCCGAAGCTTGACCTGCAAGTCAAGATCGACCGCAAGAGCGCCTGTGAACGGCACGTGACGATCACGATCTCGCGAGCCGACATCGATCGTTACTTTGACAACTCGTTCAGCGAGATGATGCCCAAGGCCACGGTGCCGGGCTTTCGCGCCGGCCGCGCGCCGCGCAAGCTGGTCGAAGCCAAGTTCCGCAAGGACGTGGCCGACCAGGTCAAGGGCTCGCTGGTGGTCGATAGCCTGGGCCAGTTGTCGGACGATCAGAAGTTGACGCCGATCAGCGAGCCCGACTTCGACGCCGAGGCGATCGTGATGCCGGACGAAGGGCCGATGACCTTCGAGTTCGATATCGAAGTCCGTCCCGAATTCGACCTGCCCCAGTGGAAGGGGCTGTCGATTGAGCGGCCCACGCGCCAGATCAGCGACGCCGACGTCGACCGCGAGTTGCGCCACGTGCTTGAACGGAGCGGCAAGCTGGTCCCGGTCGACGGGGCCGCCGGCAAGGGTGATTACCTGGTCTGCAACGTCACCTTCAAGGATGGCGACACCGAAGTCACCAAGCTGCAAGAGCAAACCCTGCGCATTCGCCCGACCCTCAGCTTCCGCGACGGCAACGTGGCCGGCTTCGAGAAGTTGATGAAGGGGGTCAAGGGTGGCGAAACCCGCACCGGCGAAGCCGAGTTGTCGGACGACGCGCCGAACGAAGCCCTGCGCGGCAAGAAGATCAAGGCCGAGTTCGAAGTGCTGGAAGTCAAGCGGCTGGAGTTGCCCGAGGTGACGCCGGCCCTGCTGGACGAACTGGGCGGCTTTGCCGACGAGGCGGCCCTGCGCGACGCGATCAAGGACAGCCTGACACGTCGTGTTTCGTATGAACAACAACAGCGTGCCCGCCAGCAGGTGCTGGCCTCGTTGACCGTGGCGGCCGACTGGGATTTGCCGCCGTCCCTGCTCGACCGGCAATCGCGCCGCGAGTTGGAACGGACGGTCCTCGAGTTGCGTCGCAGCGGCTTCAGCGACCAGGAAATCCGGCTGCGGATCAACGAGCTGACCCAGAACAGCCGCATGTCGACGGCCCGCTCGCTGAAAGAGCATTTCGTGCTCGAGCGCATCGCCGAGGAAGAAAAGATCGAGGCGCTGCCCGAGGATTATGACGCCGAAATCGAGCTGATCGCCGCCCAAAGCGGCGAAAGCGTGCGGCGCGTGCGGGCGCAATTGGAAAAGCGCGGCCTGATGGATACCCTGCGCAACCAGGTGATCGAGCGCAAGGTGATTGAACTGATCCTGGCCGATGCCAAGTTCAAGGAAGTTCCCTTCGAGTTCGAGGCCCCCGAAGCCGAGGCGCTGGACGAAGCGGCCGGCGGCGGCGAAGCCGAGACCACCGAAGGAACGGCCACGTAGTAGCGGGTACCGCATACGCGGCTAGCCCAAGACAGTCAAGCGCGACCGAAGCAAGGATGTGATTCGCCCCAGGCCGCGGGACCGGCGGCCATTCTTGCCAGCAGCGCTTGATTGAGTTAAGCGCCCGTTTGGATTGAGCGCCCGAGTGGATTTCGCTCGCTGGTAGTCGTCGTCGTGCCTCGCAGCGCGAGACAGGGCTACCCCAATCGAGCGAGGCCCCTAGAATACATGTGCCCCGGACTGGCTCCGACGCCGTGCGAACCTTCGCCGGCCCTTGGAAGCTGGGCCGGCTGAACGATTTTGTGGACCAGTAAGGATCCGTCATGAGCAGGCATTCGGCAACCAGTCCCGTCGCTCCGTCAGCCAACTATCGCGACTATCAGCGGCAGCGGCAGATGACGCTGGGCGATCTGCTGTTGGAAAACCGGATCATCTTCCTGCAGGGAGAGATCTACGACGGCAACGCCAACGAAGTGGTGATGAAGCTGTTGTTCCTGCAGAGCGAAAACCGCCGCAAGGACATCCACTTCTACATCAACTCGCCCGGCGGCAGCGTCTCGGCCACGCTGGCCATGTATGACACGATGCAGATTCTGACCTGCCCGGTGTCGACCTACTGTGTGGGCCTGGCGGCCAGCGGCGCGGCGGTCTTGCTTGCCGGCGGCTCCAAGGGGAAACGGTTCGCCCTGCCCAACGCCAAGGTCATGATCCATCAGCCCGCCGGCCAGGTCGGCGGCCAGATTTCCGACATTGAAATCCAGGCCGACGAGATCCTGAAGGAGCGCGACCGGATCAACCACATCCTGGCGCACCACACCGGCCAGTCGATCGAGAAGATCGCCCACGACACTGACCGCGATTTCTACATTCACGCCAAGGAGGCCGTCACGTACGGCCTGGTCGACGAAATCCTGACCCGCCCGCCTGTCTCAGGCAAGGAAGACGAGGACGAATAACGCCATGCCTTTGGTTCCTTTTGTCATCGAGAAGAACGGCCGCGAAGAGCGGTCGATGGACATCTATAGCCGGTTGCTCAAGGACCGGATCGTCTTCCTCGGTTCGCAGGTCAACGACGAAGTGGCCAACATCATCGTGGCCCAGATGTTGTTCCTGCAATCGGAAGACCCCAAGGCCGACATCCATCTGTACATCAACTCGCCGGGCGGCAGCGTCACGGCGGGCTTGGCCATTTACGACACCATGCAGTTCGTCACCTGCGACGTGGCGACCTACTGCATTGGCCAGTGCGCGTCGATGGGCGCCGTGCTGCTCACCGCGGGCACGGCCGGCAAGCGGCACGCGCTGCCCAACTCGCGGATCATGATCCACCAGCCGCTGGCCGGCATGGAAGGAACCGCCGAGGAGATCATGATTCACGCCAAGGAATTCAAGAAGATCAAGGAAAAGCTCAACCGCATCCTGCTCAAGCACACCGGCCATCCGCTGGACAAGATCGAAGCCGACACCGACCGCGACCGGTTCATGTCGGCCGAAGAGGCGCTGGAGTACCGGTTGATCGACCGGGTGGTCGATCGGGCCACGCCGGCGGCCCCGGCCGCCACGACGTAACGCGCGCCTGGTTCATTCCACACGGCGTCATTCAAGCCCAGGGGTTTCACCCCCTGGGCTTTTTCTTGCGCAGCAAGGGATTCTGAACCGCAAAGACGCAAAGATCGCAAAGAAATACAGAAAGAATTAAATCGCAGAGGGCGCGGAGGAGCATAGAGGAGGGGTTTTAACTCCTCTTCCTCTCTGCGTTCCTCAGCGCCCTCTGCGTTTCAGATTCACTATTTTTTGCGCCCTTTGCGTCTTTGCGGTTCAAATTCCCGCCTTTGCTTTGCCTGTATCCTGTCGTCCTGCTATCTCCCGGCAACTTGCTAGCACGAGCAACTGCTCTTGCTCCCCGTGGCGATTCCGCGTATTGGAATGGCCCCCACAAACAGGCTCCTCTCCGCTTTTCCTCCCGGCAGTCGCTTCATGACCCTGCGCCTTGTCATTTTGTTCGTGTTGGCCGTTGTGACGGCTGGCTGTCGCAACGGCGCCACGCAGGAATTGCTCGAACGCGACCTGCGCCGGCAGGAAGACCGGATTTACGAGCTCGAGGACAAGCTGCAGGATCAGTGCGATCTGGTCGAAGCGACCCGCCGCGAGAACGACGCCCTGCGGGCCCAGGTCGGCCGCGAGGCCACTTCGCCCAGCGACGACACGCCGCGCCGCGGCAACGGCGGGTGGCGTCCGCGCGGCGAGGGTGGCCGCTTGCTGCCGCCGTCGGTCAAGTTGCCCGAGCCTGCGCAGGCCTTCGAGGGTCCGCCGGAAATCCGCGCCCCCAACGCCAAAACGCCCGAAGGCGAGGCCCCGCGGCCGTCGCCCGCTCCGCTGAACGCTCCCCAGGTCGACTTGCCCGAGGTTCCGCAAGGAGCCCAGCACGAGCACGGCCCCAAGCTGAACAGCACCGCCGAAGTGATGGCGATCACGCTCCATCAGCAACAAAGTGGCGGCGTGAACCTCGACGGCCGCCCCGGCGACGACGGGATCGCGGTCCTGGTCGAGCCGCGCGCGGTCGACGGTCAACTGGTCGACAAGCCGGCGTCGATTTCGATCGTGCTGCTGGACCCGACCAATCATGGTCCCGAGGCGCGGCTGGCGCGCTGGGACTTTGCCGCGGCCGACGTGGCCAAGCGATGGAGCAAACTGGCTGAGTCCACCGGCGACGCGCCGCCGGGCAACGAGCCGACCGCAGGTTACAAGTTCTCGATGCGCTGGACCGGGCCGCCGCCGCGCCACAAGCACCTGTCACTGAACGTCCGCTACACGACGACCGACGGGCGCAAGCTCGACGCGTCGCTGCCGGTCGAAATCGAACTGCCCAACGCCGGCCCGATGGCCCGTTCGTCGCAATCGCCCGGAATGCAGCAATCAACAACGCACACGGGACCGATGACGGGCGGCGCGTTTTCCGGTGGCACAGCTTCCGGCGGTCCAATGACCGGAGGCGCTTCATCGCGCGGCGGCTGGACGCGGCCAATTCGCCCGGCTCATCGCGAGCGCGAGCCGCAGACGACGTCACTCAACAACGATCGGCCGATGATCGTGATCGAGCCCCCCGAAACTCCTCCGGCCGACCGCGAGCCGCGCACCGCCCGCGACCCGCGCGAAGACCGCACCGGCTGGAAGCCGTACCGGTAAGCCTCATTTGCCACGGAGACACTGAGACACGGAGTTGGGCACGGAGGGATCAGCAAGACTTCTGAATGAATGACCAATGACCAAATCCCAATGACCAAGGAGTTTCGTTCCGGTCGTTTGCCTTTGGTTATTGGACATTTGTTCTCTGCCTTCTCCGTGCAAATCTCCACGACTCCGTGTCTCCGTGGTTAACCCGCGTTCATTTCGCTTTCACGCTCGCGCGGCCGATTGAGTGGTACGTGAAGCCAGCGTGGCGCATCTGCTCGGGCTCGTAGACGTTTCGCCCGTCGAAGATCACCGACCCGCGCATCAGCGTTTTCATCCGCTTGAAGTCCGGGTTCAGGAACTCTTTCCACTCGGTGGCAATCACCAGCGCGTCGGCCCCCGGCAGGGCGTCGTAGGGCCGCTCGGCATAGACCAGCTTGTCGCCGTACTCGTGGCGGACGTTTTCGATGGCCTCGGGATCGTGGACGTGAATCTTGGCGCCCAGGGCCAGCAGCTTGTCGATCAGCGCCAAGGCCGGCGCTTCGCGAATGTCGTCGGTGCGCGGCTTGAACGCCAGTCCCCATACGGCAATCGTCTTGCCCGACAAATCGCCGTGGAAATGCTCGACGATCCGGTCCAACAAGATCGTTTTTTGATGATTGTTCACTTTGTCGATGGCCAGCAAGATATGCGGCTCGACGCCCACGCGATGGGCCATTGATTCCAGCGCCCTCACGTCCTTGGGGAAGCAACTGCCGCCGTAGCCCAAGCCGGGGAACAGGAACTGAAAGCCGATTCGCCGGTCGTGGCCAATGCCGCGGCGGACGTCGTTGATGTCGGCTTCGAGATGTCCGCACAGGTTGGCGACTTCGTTGATAAAGCTGATCTTCGTGGCCAACAAAGCGTTGGCCACGTACTTAGTCATCTCGGCGCTCTCGGGGGACATCACCAGGAACGGGTGCTCGGTCCTCAGGAACGGCTTGTACAACTCGCGCATCACGTCCGCCACGCGCTCCTCGCGGACACCGACCACCACGCGGTCAGGGCGCATGAAGTCCTCGATCGCCGCCCCTTCCTTGAGGAACTCGGGGTTGCTGGCCACGTGACACGGGCGCTTCAATAGCTCGTGCAACCGGTTGTAAATCTGCCGATTGGTGCCGACCGGCACGGTGCTCTTGGTGACGACGATCGCCTCGGGACGCAGATGGGGCGCCAGCGAGTCGACGACCTTGCGCAGCGCGGTCAGATCGGCCGAGCCGTCGTGCGACTGCGGCGTACCAACGGCCAGAAAGATCACGTCGGCCGCGCGCACCGCCGTGGTCAGGTCCGTGGTAAAGCTCAGTCGTTCGGCCGCCGCGTTGCCATGGACCATTTCGGCCAGGCCGGGCTCATAGATCGGAATCTCGCCGCGGCGCAGGCGCTCGACCTTGGCCGCGTCGATGTCGACACAAACCACGTCGTTGCCGCTTTCGGCAAAGCAGGTTCCGCTCACCAGGCCGACGTAGCCGGTGCCAATCACTGCGAGTTTCATGAATCATTCCTTTGCGGCTCGGCGCTCGAACCAAGGGTCGAGCGGCCAGGCGATGCGGTGCGCGGTTGCGAAGCAGGTTGATGTGGCAATGCGGATTGCTGTTGCCAGTAGCGCCAAGTGTCGGCGACGGTCTGCGAAAGCGGAATCAGCGGCCGCCAGCCCGTGTGGGCGGTCAACCGAGTCAGGTCAGCCACGCAATTCTGTTTTTTTCCCGGCGATAATTCAACCACCTGCCGGGCCGGGTCGGCCAGTTGTTGGAGCTGCTCGAACAGCTCGCCATTCCGCGTCGAGCGCCCCGAGCCGACGTTGTAGCACACTCCGGGCTCGCCGCGCGTCGCCAACAGCCGATAACAGCGGACCACGTCGCGCACGTCGGTTAGGTCCAGGTGGGTTTGCAGGTTGTGGACCTGCACCGGGTTCACCCCCGCGGCGAACTGCCGCGCCCACGACGGCAGCATCAGCCGCGACTCTTGCCGCGGCCCGGTGTGCTGGAAGGCCCGGGCGATCACCACGGGCAAGCCCGTCTCGCGCATCACGCGCATGGCCGCTTCCTCGGCGGCCAGCTTGCTGGCGCCATAGCCGGCCTGGGGTTCGAGCGGCGCGTGCTCGTCGACAATGAACTGTTCGGCGGTGACCGGCGCATAGACGTGCGACGTGCTGGCCAGCAGGAATCGCGGCCGCGCGGGCAACTGGGCCGCCAGCTCGGCCACGCGCAGCGTGCCGCCGACGTTCACGCGCCCGGCGCGAACCGACGGCCATTCGTCCCCACAGTCGTCCGGCACGGCCAACGCGGCCAGGTGATAGACCACGTCAGGCTGAAACTCGGCCAGGGTCGCGCGCAGCGCCGCGTCGTCGCCAACTTCGGCGATGTCGCAGGGGACCACTCGTACGCGGCGGCGCAGCTCGTCGGGCACCTCGCCGCCCCACTGGGCCGAGCGACTGGCGCCGAGGACTTCATCGCCGCAAGCCAGCAGATGCTCGGCCAGCCAACTTCCCGCAAAGCCGGTAATGCCGGTGATGAATGCCTTCACGTCGAGTTGCCAGTTACGCTATTGGGCTGACTCGTCGCCGCTCGGTTCGCTTCCGCCCGATTCACTACTATCTGTTTCCGGCGACGTCGGCGCGGCCGGCGCATTGCCGCCCGGTGTCGTGCTGTCGCCAGGTGTCGTGCTGTCGACCACTTCTTCCGGCGGCACGCGGACCACGGCGGCCAGGGTGTCGGCCTCGTCCAAGGTCATGATCCGCACGCCTTGCGTGTTGCGGCCGACCACGCTGACATCGCTGGCGACGATGCGCTGAATCTTGCCGCGCGCCGTCATCATCAGCAACTCGTCCGTGTCGCGCACCGAGGCGATGCCGATCACCGGCCCGTTCCGGTCGGTGGTCTTGATGTCGCGCACGCCCATCGTGCCGCGCCCCTTGGTCGGGTAACGGGCCGACGAGCCGGTCTCTTCCCCTTCTTCGGTTTCTTCCGGCTCGGCCGCGGTGGTCCCAGCTTCGTCATTGTCCTCGGTCGCGCCGCCCAGTTCGGGGCTGTTCGGACCAAACGGCGTTCGCTTGCCGTAGCCCTTTTCACAGACCGTCAGCAGCGTCGCCGTCGGATCGGCGACCACCATGCCAACGACACTATCTCCGCTGCGCAGCTTGATGCCGCGCACGCCGCTTGAATCGCGTCCCATGGCTCGAACCGCCGATTGGCGGAAGCGGGTCGCCTGGCCGCGGGCCGAGGCCAGCAGGATTTCGTCGCCGGTCTGCGTGACCGACACGGCCACCAGCTCGTCCCCTTCGCGCAGGGCGATGGCGATGATGCCCGTCCGCTTGGGCCGGCTGTATTGCTCGATGACCGTCTTTTTCACCTGGCCGCGGCGCGTGGCCATGATCAGGTACTGTTCCGGGTTCGAGAAATCGCGGATTGCCAGACAGCTCGCGATCTTTTCACCCTCGGTCAGGTTCAGCAGGTTGACCACCGCGCGGCCGCGGCTTTCGCGGGCCAGTTGCGGCAGATCGTAGACCTTTTGCCAGTAGACCTTCCCCAGGTTGGTGAAGAACAGCAGATAGTCGTGCGTGCTGGCCACGAACAAATGCTCGATCGGATCTTCTTCCTCGGTTTTGGCTCCCTTCAGCCCCTTGCCGCCGCGGCGCTGCGCGCGATAGGTGCTGGAAGCCGTCCGCTTGATGTAACCCTGGTGGCTGATCGTGACCACCATGTTCTCTTCGGCGATCAAGTCTTCGAGGTCGATCGAGCCGATTTCCTCGCCGCTGATTTCGGTTCGCCGCTCGTCGGCGTGCTTGTTCAAAAGCTCGGTCAAGTCGGCGCGAATGATCGCCCGAATGTTGGCGTCGTCCGACAAAATGCGCAGGTACTCGGCAATGTCGTCCAACAGCGACTGATATTCTTCGGCCAGCTTCTCTTGTTCCAGATTGACCAACTGCCCGAGCGTCATCTTCAAGATGGCGTCGGCCTGGACGGGCGTTAGCGTGTACGCCTCGCGCGCGCCCCGCTCGCCCGTGAACGCCTCGTAGCCCCGCTCGCCCAACGCCCGGCGCATCAGCGCCGAGGGGCACTCGATTTCCATCAAGCGGCCCTTGGCCTCGGGCTGAGTCTTGCTGGTCCGAATGACGCGGATCACTTCGTCGATGTTCGCGTGCGCCAGCAACAGCCCTTCGACCGTGTGCTTGCGCTGTCGCGCGCGGGCCAGCAGAAACTGAGTCCGCCGGCGAATCACCGTCACCCGGTGACGCAGGAACTCGGTCAGCAACTCCTTGAGCGTCGACGTTCGCGGCTTGCCGTCGACCAGCGCCAGGAAGATGATCGAGAAGGTGTCTTGCAGCGGCGAGAATTCGTAGAGTTGGTTGAGCACCACCTCGGCGTCGGCGTCGCGCTTGATCTCGAGGATCAGGCGAACCGGCTCTTTCAGGTCGCTCTCATCGCGGATGGCCGAAATGCCCTTGATTTTGTCTTCGTTCACCAACTCGGCAATTCGCTCGACAATCGGGTCGCGCGACCGCTGGTAAGGAATCTCGGTGACGACGATCCGCTGGCGGTTCTTGCCGAACTCTTCGATATGGGCCCGGGCTCGCAGCGTGATATTGCCGCGGCCGGTGTGATAGCCGCGACGGATGCCGCTGCGGCCGCAGATGATGCCGCCGGTCGGGAAGTCGGGCCCCGGGCAAATTTCCAGCAACTCGTCGATCGACACGTCGGGCTGGTCGATCAGCCGGATCAGGCAGCGGCAGATTTCGCCCAAATTGTGCGGCGGAATGCTGGTGGCCATGCCGACGGCGATGCCCTGTGCGCCGTTGACCAACAGATTGGGAAACTTGGCCGGCAGCACCGTCGGCTCGTCGCGGCGCTCGTCGTAGGTGGGGACGAAGTCGACCGTGTCGAGCTTCAGATCGTCCATCATCATCGACGCGATGGTCGACATACGAGCTTCGGTGTACCGCATGGCGGCCGGCGGCAGCCCGGCGACCGAGCCGAAGTTCCCTTGCTTGTCGACCAGCACGTGGCGCATGTTCCACTCTTGGGCCATGCGGACCAGCGTGGGATAGATCACGCTTTCGCCGTGCGGGTGATAGTTACCCGAGGTGTCGCCGGAGATTTTGGCGCATTTGACCCGCGCCGCGCCGGGCGTCAGGTTCAAGTCATTCATCGCCACCAGAATGCGGCGCTGCGAAGGCTTGAGCCCGTCGCGCACGTCGGGCAGAGCGCGGCTGACAATCACGCTCATGGCGTACGTCAGGTAGCTGTTTTTGAGCTCATCTTCGATGGCCAGCGGAACCAGCTTCCCCCCCAGGCTGTCCTCACCGGGATTGGGGGCTGGCGACTCGGGCAGATCGTTCGAATCGTTGTCGTCGGAAGACAAAACCAGGAGTCCTTTCGGCAGCGGCGTTCAGGGGCGGCAAGGCCGCGGGAAAGTCCCCTGACAGGCGTGCATGGCGAAGCGTGTGGGAAACCGTCAAATATACCGGTTTTGCCGCGGTTTCACAACCAAGCGGCGCTTCGCGGGCGTGGTTCTAAGTGGCCGTGCCATCGTGGTTTATAGTGGCAGCTCCACGACGGTTTAGAAGCGACGTTTTTGAGGTCGCGCGAGCGTCTATTCCGAGGGGGCCTGCGCCATCGCCATCAGGGCCGAAAGTCCACTCAAAACGTCCTCGCGCGAGGCCTCCCGCCAGCCGCTCAGCTTGTGCCGCAAGATGGCCAACTTGAGCGTGTCGAACGCTTCGGCCAGGTCCGCGGGGAGCGCCAGCGGAATGGCGTGCGAAGCGCCGCCAGCCAGCGCGTCGGCGTGTTCGCCCGAGGCGTCGCGCTGCTCAAAGTCCCAGGAATCGCCGGCTTCGGCACTGTGCGCTTCGTCATCGGCTGGTTCGCCAGCGTCGCTTTCATGGCGGTCGACATCGCGGCGCATTTCGCCCGACGCCTCGCCGGGGATACGGACTTCGGCCTGGTTCTCGGCCTCGATCGGGGCAAAGTCCTCGTCGAACTCGCTGGCCGGGTCGTCCTGCATCTCAGGCGTGGCCGTCTGGCCAAAGGCTTCGGCCCGCTGGCCCCGCATCTCGGAGATCGACCACTCGTTCTGCACCGCCCCTTCGAGCCACAACTCGGCGTCGTCCCATTCAGTGGCCGCGCAGAAGTGGCTCCAATACAAGCCGGGGTACGATTCGCGAACCGCGTCGAAGCGTTCAAACACGCGGCGCAGGCGGCCGGTATGCTGGCCGCTGACCGAGCCGATCCGGCGGCTCCAGGACTCGTCGGAGAATTGCTGGGGAGCCGCGCGCGAGGCCTTCAGGGCCTCGCGCCACTGGTGGATAATGCGTCCCTTTTCCCAGTTGGTGGTGCTGACCAGCGAATGCCAGCGACCCAAGTATTCCTGACTGGTGTTGTCGAGCGTTTCGACGTCGAGACCTGCTTCCTGCGAATCGAATTCCACGGGCTCTGCTTCCTTGGGGGTGACAGTCCAGGCGGGGGCGAGCGAGGGGCCCGCGCCTTCCTGGGCGCGTCCCTTTCGCTCATGGGAAGCGAACGATTCTAGGATGCCCGACTAACCGACGTGATAGCGCGGTCGAATCGACGCGGGATGCCACCGACGCCAAGCGGCGGAAGTGACGGCCGCGACCACGCTTAAGCGCGGCGGGGAATTTCGAGGGTCGCAGGTCGCCGCTGGGGAAAAGCTGTTAGCGGCCACGCGGGGCGCTAAATCGCCGCGACAAGTGGGCGAATCTGTAGCGATTCTGCCGCGCAAAATGGCCGTTAGCCCCCGGCGAGTCGCCGGGGGCCTTGGAGCGTCACGCGGTCGCCGGCGGCGGAGGCGGCGCGAGTTCCTGGGCCACGAAGCCGCAGGTCTTGTGGGCCCCGTCGCAGAACGGCTTGCGGGCCGAATGGCCGCAGCGGCACAGCGCCACGGCCGGCTTGTTCGCCGGCAGCGTGAACTTATTCCCTTCGTGGTCCAAGAGCGTAAACGGGCCTTCGACGGCCATCGAGCCATTGGCACGGAGACGGATGATCACTTCGGACATGTTTGGTTTCCTTGCGGGAATGCGACGCGAGTTAGTCAGCGGCCCGAAAGTGTAGCGCGCACAGCCCGGCTTGTCACGCGGCTGATTAACCACGGAGACACAGAGGGCACGGAGGAAGACACGGAGCAGCGGGGGGTAAAGGCGGGGAGTTGTAAGGAGAGAAACATCGAAAACGTGCCACCGTTAAGCCGTGGGGCCAAAGGCCCGCGCGCTGCCGCTCCAGGACAGAATTTGAACCGCAAAGACGCAAAGGAAACAGAGAAAACATTTTGAATCGCAGAGCGCGCGGAGAGATGCGGAGCAGAACTCCTTCTTTTCTCTTGGTCTTCCTTGGCGAACTTTGCGTCTTTGCGGTTCAAAACCTTTATCTCTTGCCTTTTTCCTACGTCGTGTCCGTCGTGCCGTTGTGGTCGAACCCCTTCGTCATTCGGATTTGACCGAAGCGTGGCGTGTGCGCATCAGGATCACACTTAACCACGGAAAGACGGTCGGCAGCAAGCGCGACCCAAAGAAGGGTGGTAACCCGCGCCGGAAGTTGGCAACAGGTTGCCGCAACGCGAATCGGCAGCGGCAGACGATCACTCGTTAGCAGCAGGCGGAAACAGCCATCACCCCGGCGATTAACGCCAAACACACCGAACCAACAATCACGCAGGCAATCATGGCAACGATCTCCCAACCCCAAACATTCTGACTACTAAACTCGACAAACCGCCTGACGTGACTGGCCTGCCGAACTAGTCGTCCAGACCTTGCCAGCACCACCCTTTGCCAAAAAACACTGGGACTGGCAATGGTTTGATGTTATCGACTGCCGCACACCGGCAGCCGCATTCTGGACGACTTGTAACGGCCGACCCGAATCGTGCGTTACCGTGTCGCATATTGCGTGCCAGCGGCTTTTGAAGCGATTCTGATTGCCTTAAGTTGAATGGCATCAATAAGATGCGATGAGAACGTGGCTCAGAGGGCCACGGCGACCGATGCGCGCGATTCGTGCTTTGGCTGCATCGGCGCTAGGCAGCGGATTAACGACACGCAACTTTGGCGGCATTCGGAAAAGTTGCTGGTGGCGAGTGGCGGCAACCTAGTGGACGCATTTTCCTAGTAACTCTCAACTCGCAACCAGCAACTTCTTCCCTCACCCATAACACCGGACCTCAAACACCCGGGCCAGTCGGTCACCGTTCGTGGCTGTGATCTTCAAGCGAATCGCTTGCGCCGTGACGGGGTCGAAGCGGTGGCGGACCAGACGCTGATAGTTGCCGGTGACCGCGGCCAGCGGCTTCCAATCGCCCGAGGCTGAGTCGCGGTATTCCAGCGTGTAGTCGCGAACCGTCTCGGGCTGGGGCGCGCGGATGATCCCGTGATTGACGCCGTCTTGCGACGAAAGGGTCAGCTCGCGCTGAAAGCCCGAGTCGAACGTCACCTGCACTTCGCCAACCTGGGCCGGCTTGTCCCAATCGAGTTCGAGCCAGGCCCCCTCGCCAAGTTCCGTGCTCCAGCGGTTGACATACTGCCCGGGCACGTCGCGGACAAAGCCGTTGATCACGTTCTTGGCCGGCGCGTCCTCGGTCTCGCCCGAGGCGGTTACCTTGGCCGTGCGGGCCAGGTCGGCCGCGTCGTCGTTTTTGAGCCCGGCGATCGATTGATCGTCGCGCAGCAGCGTTTGCTGCAGCTCGGCCAGTCGCTTTTTGTCCTGATACAGTTCCTTGGGCAAGATGTTGTTGGCAATGCAAAGCGCGGCCGCGGTGCCGGCGGCCTGGCCGATGACAGCGCAGGTGGCCATCACGCGCGTCGAGGTAAACGCCGCGTGCGTGGCGCTGATGTTCCGGCCCGCCATCATCAGATTGCTGACGTTCTTGCTGTAGAGCGAACGGAGCGGAATGTTGAAGATCGGCGTCTTGACCATCACGGTCGGGGGCAAGTCGGCCCGATCGAAGCCCCCCGGCGGGTGATCGTCCATCGGCCAGCCGCCAATGCAGACCGCGTCGTCGAGCCCGCTGCCCGCGTTCACCAGATCGAACTGCGTCAGCACGTGTTCCCCCATCAAGCGGCGGCTTTCGCGCTTGCCAGGGATCATGCCCACCCAATCGAGCGCCCAATTGGCGCTGTCGGGATGATTGCCGCTGTTCTTGATGTAGTCCCACACGCCCAGCACGATCGACAGCAGCTCGAAGCGAATCCGCTCGTTGTCGTTGATGGTGTTGAGCTGGCCACCCCACTCGATCCACCAATAGCCATATTCCCACGACTTGACCGAGCGTTTGACGAGATGCTGTTTCTCGACCTTGCGGGCCCAATGGGGCGGCTTGAACGGCATGGGCCGGTCGAACTTGCGCGAGGTGAACAGAATGCTCGAACCCATCGTCTCTTTATCGGGCGTCTCGGGGGCGAGGGGCTCGTTGAACTCGCTGCGCGATTCGCGGCCATAGCGCAGCTCGGCGCCCGCTTCCAGACCCAGCCGCGAGTCGCCCGTGCAGTCCATGTACAGCTTGGCGGTCACGCGATACAGGTGCTCGGTCTTGTCGCACCGACACCAGGCGGCGGTGATCTTGTCGCCAGTCTTTTCGACGGCGTAGATCGACGTGTCGAGCAACACCTTGGCTCGCGGCTCGCTGACCAGCTTGTCATACAGCAGCAGATCCCACAGCTCCCAGGTTCGCTGCGGATTGTTGACGGCGTCTTCCAGGCGGAACTCCTCGAGCAGGCCCCCTTCGCGCCAGCCGGGACGGCCCTTGTGATGGTTCGCGCCGACGACGTGCATTTTGACTTCGCTGCTCGAATTGCCGCCAAGGCGTGAACGGTCCTGGACCAGCACGACCCGCGCGCCGTGACGCGCGGCCGAGACGGCGGCCAGCACGCCCGCCAACCCGCCGCCGGCCACCAGCAAGTCGCACTCCAAGTCGACCTGCGTCATGTTCGGCTCGGCCTTGGCCGGCTGGCGCGCGCCGTCGGGCGGGGCCAGTTGCTTGATCGTGGCGCGGATCTCGTCACCCGAGGCTTCCAGCGACCCGGGCGCGGCCGGCAGGTCGTCGGCCAGCACCATCAGGCTGTAGCCAGCCCAGGGGAGCGAGTTGAGAAAATCACGGCGTTTCATGGTCGGAGCCTTTCCAGGAAAGCGGGCCAAAGGAGCGTTTTATCTTACTTGGTCGGAGTGCCCCATGCACGCAGCCATGTGGCCAGATTCGGGAAGGGAGGATTGAACCGCAAAGACGCAAAGATCGCAAAGGGGGAAGATAGTTTGAATCGCAGAGGACGCAGGGCAGCACGGAGCGAGAATGCTGGAATCCTTCTCTCTGCGCTGCCCTGCGTCCTCTGCGATTCCATGCTTTTAGCCTTGCTTTGCGATCTTTGCGTCTTTGCGGTTCAAATCTTCTCTTTCCGACGTCGTGTGCGTCGTGCCGTCGTGGTCGAATTCGTTGGTCATTGGGACTTGGACATTGGTCATTTGCCTTAGCGGCTCGCCGGTTGTCTGCGCTTGATTTCTATGCACAATATGGCCTTTTAGCCGTGAAGCACCGGACCCCTTGCCATGCATCCCAAGCTGCCCCAGATCAAGCCCGAGGCGCTCCAGCCGGGCGAGTGCCTGTGCGATCACTGCACGGCCAAGTGCTGTCGCTACTACGCGCTGCAAATCGACACGCCCGAGTGTCGGGCCGATATGGACTATCTGCGCTGGTACATGATCCACGGCCAGACCAGCATCTTTACCGAGGAGGGGGAGTGGTACTTGCTGGTCCACACCACCTGCCGGCATTTGCAGGCCGACCATCGCTGTGGCATTTACATGACGCGGCCGCAGATTTGCCGCGAGTACTCGACCGACAACTGCGAGTACGACAACAACTACGTCTATGAACGGTACTTTGAAACGCCCGAGCAGTTGGACGAATTCACCGACGCGATGTGGCCGGCTGAAGAACAAGCAGTGCGTACGCCGCGGCCGGCGCTGTTACCGGTGATTGGCTAAGCCAAGACTCATAGTTTGTACTGGCGACCGGAAGGATTTGAACCGCAAAGACGCAAAGGACGCTAAGAAAACTGAGAAGGCATTTTGAATCGCAGAGAGCGCAGAGGATCGCAGAGTTAGATTTCTAGAAGTCCTTTCTCTGCGCTACTCAGCGTCCTCTGCGACTCCGCTCTTTTTATCTTCCTTTGCGATCTTTGCGTCTTTGCGGTTCAATGATTTTAAAAGCTTGCCGAATGCCGGTACTCCATCGCAACATTCATGTTTTGAAGGTAGTCAGTTTGAACGGTTGATTAGGAAAATGAAGGCGCTATGTCGAAGCCCACGCTGATCGAGCCCCGCACGCTCAAAGGTTTTCGCGATTACCTGCCCGAGGCGATGATCCCGCGCGAGCGGCTGATCGAGACGGCGCGGCGCGTCTATCGCTCGTACGGATTCAGCCCAATCGACACCCCGGCGCTCGAATACTTGGAAATCTTGACCGGCAAGGGGAGCGATGAGACCGACAAGCAGCTTTACAAGTTCGAGGATCATGGCGGGCGGATGGTCGGCCTGCGGTTCGACTTGACGGTTCCCCTGGCGCGGTTCGTGGCCCAACACGTCGGCACGCTGGGCACTCCGTTCAAGCGGTATCACATCGCCAGCGTCTGGCGCGGCGAGAACACCCAGCGCGGACGCTACCGCGAGTTCATGCAGTGCGACTTCGACACGATCGGCACCTTGTCGCTGGCCGCCGACATCGAAACCGCCCTAGTGATTCACGACTTGTTCCAGGCGCTCGGCTTTCGCGAGTTCACCATCAAGCTCAACAACCGGATGGTGCTGAACGGACTGCTGCAGAAGCTGGGCCTGAGCGAGCAGTCGACACACGTCTTGCGCGCGCTCGACAAGCTGGCCAAAATCGGGCCCGAGAAAGTGGCCGCGGAAATGGCCGCCACCGCCGGGGCAAGCGCCGCGCAGTCAGCCGACGTGCTGAAAATGGCGGCGCTCGAAGGCTCGAACGACGACGTGCTTGCGCAGCTTCGCCCGTTGGTCGCCGGCAGCGAGACCGGCGAAGCGGGGGTCGAGAAGCTGGCCCAGTTGCTGTCGGCCGTCTCGGCCGCTGGCGTCGAAGGGGAGCGAGTGAAGCTCGACGTCTCGATCGCCCGCGGGCTCGATTACTACACCGGCACGATCTTTGAAACATTCCTGAGCGCCTTGCCGGGCATTGGCAGCGTCTGCTCCGGCGGACGTTACGACAACCTGGCCGGGCTCTACACCAATCAACAACTGCCGGGCATCGGCGCGTCGCTAGGGCTCGATCGGCTGCTGGCGGCGATGGAAGAGCTGGGCATGATCGACAAGGTGACCACGCCGGCGCCGGTGTTCGTCGCCTACTTTGTCGAGAACCGGTTGAACGATTACCTGCGCTTGGCCTCGCAGGTCCGCGCGGCCGGCATCGGCGTCGAACTGTACCCCGAGGCCAAGCGCGTGGGCAAGCAACTGCAATACGCCGACAAGCGCGGCTTTCGCGTGGCATTGATCGCCGGTGACGACGAACTGAACGCCGCCCAGTGCCAGGTCAAGGATTTGCGCACCGGCGACAGTGTGAAAGTCCCCTGGACCGCCACGGGGACCGAGTTGCTGGACGAGATTCGCCGGGTGCTCGCTAGTTGAAGAGGGAAGTTGCTGGTTGCTAGTTCCTAGTTGCGAGGAAAAGCAAAGACACCGGCGGCAAGAGGCGCAGACGGCCTCCTCTCTCGCAACTAGGAACCAGCAACTAGCAACTTTCCCCCCACGGCCTTAAGATACTGGCGCACACTTGTTCAGGCCGGGGGCCCGCATGGCCAATCGGGACAATCATTACGAGGCCGCGTTCGAGGCGCTGCTGCGCGAGCAGCGGATTCCCTACGTGGCGGTCGACGAGGCCCGCCGCGCGAAGCTCGGCGACGCCTCGATGAAGAGTCTCGACTTCATCGTCTCGACCGTGCAAGGCTGGTCCTGGTTGGTCGACGTCAAAGGGCGTCGCTTCCCCTCGGGTCGCCAGAAACAGTACTGGCGCAACTGGTCGACGCAGGACGATCTGGCCAGCTTGACCCGCTGGGAACATGTCTTTGGCCAGCAATCGCGGGGCCTGTTCGTGTTCGCCTACCTGGTCGTGGGGGACCGGGCGCCGCTGCCGCTTGAACAGTTGTATTGCTTCCGCGAGCAATGGTACGGGTTCGTGGCGATTCCGCTGGCCCACTACGCGGCCCACGCCCGACAGCTTTCGCCCCGCTGGGGAACGGTCTCGATGCCGGTTCGCGAGTTCCGGCAATTGGCCGCGCCGTGGCAGGAACTGTGCGGCGCTTGACGCCGGCCAGTTGGCCTAGCACGATGGCTGTTGGCGATTCAAGCAGACCAACCACGACATCTGTTGGCGATTCAAGAAGACTTAACCACGACGACACAACGACACGACGAAGAAAAGGCAAGGAATATGAATCATATCGATTGGTATTTGCGTCGTGACGTCGTGTCGTCGTGGTTAAACAAGCAGCTTCGCGAGGTCGCACGGTTGACAAGCTTGGTTGTTGGCGTGGTGGGCCTGCTGGCTAGTGAGGCGTTCGCGCAACAGCCGGGCGCGGGTGGCGTGCCGATGGAAGAGCGGACCTACACCCTGTCGTATGTCGTGACCGTGATGATGGTCGTGCTGGGACTGACGGCCGCCCTGATGCCGTCCATGCGCACCGGCGAGGTCAAGAAGAACGAAGAGTAGCGTCGCGCGACTTCGTCGCTGAAATCAGAATGACGAAGCCCGGATGACGAAGGAATTCGACCACGACGGACACGACGTAGGAAAAGGCAAGAGACGAAGGATTTGAACCGCAAAGACGCAAAGGACGCGAAGGAAGACAAAAGTGGAAACGCAGAGGACACTGAGCAGCGCAGAGCAGGAATTCTAGAAATCTAACTCCGCGATTCAAATTGCCTTCGCCTTTTCCTTGGCGACCTTTGCGTCTTTGCGGTTCAACTTCTGACGTGGAGCGGCAGCGCGCGGGCCTCTGGCCCTGCGGCTAAACGAGAACACCTACTGCCCCTCACTACTCTCCCTCCCTTCCTCTCTCGCTGCTCCGTGCCTTCCTCCGTGCTCTCTGTGTCTCCGTGGTAAATGGACCTCCGGGCCGGCTAGGCTGACCAGCCGGGCATGGGTTTGCGGTGGATCGTCGGTTCGACGCCACTGGCCAATTGCTCGACTTCGTGGCTGGCGCGGCGGACGCTTTCTTCGCTCAGGTGGGCGCACAGTTCCAGTTCGAACCGCCGCGTCTGGCCCGGCTCGAGCTTGGGCACGCGACCTTGCGACTGCTCGAAGGCCCGGGTGTTCGGATAGTTGGTCCCCGGTTCCAGCCCGGTCACATAGCCATCGGCCGGCAAGCGCTGGCTTTTCCAGAGCGTGAAGCAGGGCAACTGCCGGCGGCTGAACACGACGCTAGCCGCGCGCGCGCCGTCGGCGGCCACGAGCATGGCCCGGGTCCGCCCGTCACGGTCGGCGAGCAATTCGGCGAAGTGAGCGAACTCGCCCCAGCCTGCCTGCGGTGGCGCGTACGTCTGCCAGGTGTCGACGTCGCTGGCCGAATGCGCGTCGCGCGGGGCCAGCGTTTCGACCGGCAGGTGCGCCCGCGCGCCGGGCGTGGCCAGGGGCGCGCCGAAGTTGATGTGATAGAGCAACTGCATGTCGCTCGACTCGGCCGACAAGTTCGTCACCTCGTCGACGATGTTCAAGTGGGGCTGCTTGAGCCGCGCCGAGTAAGTCGTCCGCAACCGCAGCTTGTGGCCGAACAGCCGGGCTTCGTCCACCACGCCGGTGACCGACAAGGTGTGCGTCGCCGCGTGGTACGAGGCCTCGACATGCCAGGCCGGCAGGTTGGCAATCTGCCCGTGCAGCGGATATTGCAGTCGCCCTTGCTCGTCGAATTGCGGCGCGCCGTTGCTCGCCAGTCCGCAGCGGACCAGCAACTCGTCAAAGCCCGATAGCCAGCCGATGCCGCTCGGCTCCCAGACCGGCACCCAATGGGGATGGACCGGCCCGGCCACGGGGCTTTGCCAGCCGAGGGCCAACTCGCCGGCGGCCACGCGCCAGAGGCCCATGCCGCGGGTCGGCACGATCGTGGCCCGCAGCAGTCCGTTGTCGAGTTCGACGACGTCGACCCCTTCGCGCAAACCCCCGTGCAGCGTTCGCTTGCGGATGCCAAAGCTGCCGGCCTGGCCCAACTCGGCCGCCGAGAGGGTGAACTCGTCCAGGTGCAAATCGCGAGCCGTATCGGTCAGCGTCCAGGTGTGCATGAAGAGGGGCTAGGGGCTAGGGGTGAGGGGCTAGGGAGAACGCGCGTTGCGCTTTTATACTACTACTGGGGCTGGCGACGTGCGAGCGTACCTGCTCAGAAATGGCGGATGATACCGACCACGACGGCACGACGGACACGACGTAAGACAATTTCACCACGGAGACACAGAGGGCACAGAGGAAGACACGGAGCGGTGCGGCATAAATTTTGAACCGCAGAGACGCAGAGGGCGCAGAGAGGACGGCAAGAAGGAAAGGGACAAACGATGCTTTGGTGCTTGGCAATTTCCGCTTAGACATTCGCCATTCGTGCTTCGTCATTCTGGTTTCTCCTCCGTGCTCACCTCCGCGTCTCTGTGCCTCCGTGGCTAATAAGAAGCAGATACCATGACAACCCAACCCGTGGCTTTGATTACCGGCAGCGGCAAGCGCCGCATTGGTTCCCACGTGGCCGAGGCCTTGGCCGCGCGGGGCTACGCCATGGCGCTGCACTATCGCAGCTCGGGCCAGGACGCCCACGCGCGGGTCGACGCCTTGCGGGCCAGCGGCGCCACGGCCGAAGCCTGGCCGGCCGATCTGGCCAACGCGGACGAAGTGGCGCGGCTGGTCGACGACGTGTTGGCGCGCTTTGGGCGAATCGACGTGCTGGTCAACGCGGCGGCCATCTGGCGGCCGAAGCCGCTCGAGGACGTGACGGCCGAAGACGTCCGCGAGCATTTCACGATCAACAGCCTGGCCACGTTCCTGCTGGGCCAGCGCGTCGGGCTGGCGATGTGCCGGCAAGAGTCGGGGGGCGCGATCGTGAACATCGGCGATTGGGCCACGCGGCGGCCGTACCTGAACTATGCCGCCTACTTCGCCTCGAAGGGGGCGATTCCGACGCTGACCCGCGCGCTGGCCGTCGAGTTGGCCCACCGCAATCCCCGCGTGCGAGTCAACGCGGTGCTGCCGGGGCCGGTGATGCTGCCCCCCGACTTGCCGCCGGCCGAGCGGCAACAGTCGATCGACGGCACGCTGCTGCGCCGCGAGGGAAAGCCCGAGAACGTGGTCCAGGCGGTGCTGTACCTGGTCGAGAACGACTTCGTCACGGGAGATTGCGTGACCGTCGATGGCGGCCGTTCACTGGTTTGAGGTGACTAGATTTGTCCGTTGTCAGTGGTCCGTTGTCAGTTGCGAAAGACATCGAGTTGCGCCGCCGCCTTGAGGAGCGTGCGGCAACAACTGACTACTGACCACGGACAACTGACCCCGCCATTACTGCGGCGCCTTGGGCGGCGTGAACTTGATCTTCTCGACGTAGCGGATCGTCTTCCCTTCGGGTGTCAGCTTGCCGCTGACGGCGCTGATGGCGTTGATCACGTTGTTGTAGTGCAGGTTGTAGTCGCAGTCGAACTCGACTTCCAAGTCGTCATTGGCCACGGCCGCGATCTGCTTTTGCAGGTCGTCCATGCTGCGACCCAGCGAGCGGTCGCCGAGCTTGATTTCGCGCAACTGCCCATCGGGCAGCGCCGCCAGCTTGACCCGCACCGGTTGGATCTGGTCGGCGTTGGTGGCCTGACCGACGCCGATCGGCATCTTGACGTTGAAGTCCCCTTCCTCGGTGGCGATCTTGAAGCTCATGACGAAGAATGTCAGCAACTGAAACACGATGTCGATCATCGGCGTCATCTGCTGTTCGACTTTGTCGGGACCGCTGGGGGCGCGACGCTTGGCCATAACCGGAACTCTTGCTGACGGGTGCTAGGAATTAGGGACGGGGGCCAGGAACGGCGGCGGGCTCATTTGCCTTGCGCCTTGGCCCGCTGCAAATTCGCCTCTTGCTTGTCGGTATAGGCTTTCAATGCCGTATCGGTCGTGGCCTTCCCCGCCTCGGCGCGGAGGGCGAACTTCTCGAACTTGTGCTTCTGACACACGGCAATCAGTTGCTGCACGTCCCCCATCCGCGTCAGGCCGTGCGCGCGAATGATCACGTGGGCCGCGCCGGGGCCGGGATTGCCCGGCTTGCGCGCCAACACCTGGGCTTCCTGGCGCAGGGCCTGGTCCATGGCCTTGCTCGCCACGCCCAACTCGTCGCCGTTGAAGAACACCTTGCCGTGCCGCGACACCTGCAGCACGATCGGCATGGGGACCGGCGCCTCGGGCACCTTGGCCAACTCGCTCGACGGCAGCTTGACCAGTTCGTTCTGGTTGTCTTCCGAAAAGTTGATCAACACCATGAAGAAGGCGATCAACTGGAAGGTCATGTCGATCATGGGCGTCATGTCGGCTTCGGCCGAGATGTCCGCTGCTTTGCGCCGGGATGCCATGAAAAGCTCGGTCCCTGACCAGCCGCCCAGCGGCGGCCGTCAGAGGGAAAAGTGTCAGGTTACGGGTGTCCGCGTCGTGCCACGGCGGCGAATTGCTGCTGACCGCTTACTTCTTGCCGCTTACTTCTTGCCAACGCCGGCAAACCGGCTCATCAGCCCTTCGCTCAGCACGGCGGCTTCCATGGTTAGCTTGGCCAGCCGGTTACGCATGGCGCCAAAGTAGCCGATGGCCGGAATCGCCAGCCACAGCCCGACCAGCGTCGTCACCAGAGCCATCGAAATACCTTCGGCCAACTGCGATGGCTTGGGTTGCGTCGGGCTGGTGGCGATGACCGTAAAGCTGTCGACCATCCCGTCGACCGTGCCCAGCAGCCCGAACATCGGCGCCAGGGTGCCGATCAAAGCGACAAAGCTCAGTCGATGCTCGAGTCGCATCCCTTCTTCGTCGCTGACTTCCTGCATGGCCCCTTCGGCCGCGCCGAAGCCTTGCTGCAACTTGCCCATGCCGGCGGCCAGCACGCGCCCCAGGTACGAGTCGTCGCTCTTGGCCAACTCGTAAGCGTCCTGGAACTTCTTTTCGTTCAACAGGGCTTCAAAGCCTTCGACCAGACTAGCCGGCACGATCGACGCGCGGCGCAGCGCCAGCGTGTTCATCACCAGGTAAGCGACAAAGATGAACGACAACAGCAAGAAGATGATGATGTACTTGGTGCCGAGCGCCTTGGCCAAGAAGCCCAGGTACGATCGTTCCTCGACCTCGGGGGCGGGTGTGGCGGCGCCAGCCGGAGCCGCGGCCGGCGCGGCAGCGGCAGGCGCGGCCGCCGCGGGTTCCTCTTGTGCGAACGCTGCGATCGGCATCGCGGTCCACGCCGTGAACATCAAACCCAGCGCGGCGAATGCCCCGAGCAGCTTCGAGCGCACAAAAATCCCTCGCATGACGGCCTCCAGCAGACAATGAAAACGTAGGTTGATTGGAAAAGTTCGATCGGAATCGATCACGTTAACGGACCAGACGCCGGTTCCACCAGCTCGGACGGGAACGGCCAGACTCCGCTGACCGTGAAGAAGTCGCGCTGCTCGAGTGAACACACTCCAGGCGCGCGGGCGTCGGACCTCCTCAGTCTAACCGGCAGCTCATTGAAATTAAAGGAAATTGACCCGGCCGATTTGGCGGTTTTCGGCGCGAACCGCCCCAGCGCTTCACGCGCCGGGTAACCTCGTTTGAAGCCCACAGCGTCCCACCAGCTCCCGGCCCATTGGCCCTCGAACGACCGGCTAGAGCGGTTCTCAATTAAATGTAATGTAGCGTGCGCATCTACCAAGCCGGTGGCTTTGCCACCGAGATCGGCGGCAGAGCCGCCGGCTTGGATGGGCAGACGATACATGCTCCCGAGAATTGCCCTAGCGCCCCCCCGAATATCGGCTTTGCAAGGTCTGGGCCGCCAGGGTGGCGCGCTCGGGCTTGCCCAGCTCGTTCCACAACGCGACCAGGGCCTTCAGCGATTCGGCGTGGGCCGAGGCGTTCGAGAAGAACAGCACGTCGACGTGCAGGAACGCCAGCAGGGCTTCCTTTTTATTTCCCTTCTTCAGTAACGCCTTGCCCAGCGTGACGTAGGCCTCGCCCATCAACTGGGCGTCTTCCACGTTGGCCAGCTTGATGACTTCCTCGATCTGCTTAATACCGTCGTCGACCTTGCCCGTCTCGGCCAGACACAACGCCTTGCCCAGGGTGGCCGAGTAGCGCTGCGAATCGTTCAGGGCCCCCTTCTGGTTCCCCATCGCCAACACGCCGTCAAACGCCTTGAGGGCTTCGTCGAACTTGCCGTCCCGGACGTAGACGCGTCCCTGGGCGATCAGGCCGCGGGCCTTGTACTCGGGGAAGGTCGACTTTTCGAGCACGCCGTAGTACTGCCGCGCCTCGGTGTACTTGCCCGTGGCGGCGAACAGATCGCCCAGCAGCTCGTTGGCCTGCAGGAAGTGAAAGCTGGAAGGGTGCGCCGAGACATAGTTGAATGCCGCGCCGCCCGCCTTCTGCAAGTCGCCGCTGCCGGCCAGAGCCAGCCGGGCCTCGCACAGCACGCGGTAGAACTGAATGTCGTCGAGCAACTCGGGGCGCGAAATCGTGTCGGTCTTGACCTTTTCCAGGGTGGCCAAGGCCGCGTCAAAGTTGCCGTCGGCGGCGTTGTTGCGCACCGCCCGCAACGTGCCTGGCTCTTTGTCGAAGACGATTTCCTCGATGTCCGAGACGGGGATCGTCTCGGCGGCTCCGCCCGGCTTTTCGATGGTGACGTCGGTGGCCGACATCTTGGTGATGTTGCCGTTGACGGCCGAACCGCTGACGCGCTTGACGGCGTCGGCGGCCCCAGCCGAGCCGGCCACCAGCGCGACGGCCAAGGCGACGAGTGCGAATCGGATGCTCATCAGTAACTCCCGAAAAGGATGAATCGTGTGCGGGTGGTTTTTTATGTAGGTCAGGTACCCCGTACCTGACATCTGTTCTGCGTTGTGTCCACAATTGTCAGGTACGGGGTACCTGACCTACGGGAATCGGATCATCGTTATTATTGCGCCGCCGCCGGGGCGGCGGCTTGCGCGTTGGCCGGCTGTCCTTCGGTGGCGGCGGGTTCAATCTTTGGCGGCACGATGCCGACCGGCGGCTCGGCGAGCAGCTTCTGTAGCGTTTTCATCTGGCTATTGAAGCGGGCCAAGTGATCGGCCCACTTGGGGTCGGTGGTCAGGTCCGGATAAGTCTGGACCAGGATGTTGATCTGGCGCTGGGCGCGTTGACGGCCGGCCTTTTTCTGCTGAGGGTCGGCCTGGATCTCGGCGTGTTTCATTCGCGCGTCAACCGCGTACTCGTTGCAATCAAACAGCCAGGCCATGAATCGCTCGCGGGCCTGCTGGTTGGCGGCGTTCTGGGTGATCGCCTGCTGCAACACCCCGATCAGCTTGGTCCAACCCATCACCAGGTTCTTCTTATTGGCGTCGGGCAGGCCGCCGACGATCGAGCGGGCGATGTCGTTGGCGTCCTTTTTGTCGGCCCCCTTGTACATCAGGATGCGGCAGCCTTCGATCTGGGCGTCGACCAACATCTGCTGCTGCTTCAAGATGTCGCCAACCTCCTTGAGCGCCCCATCGAACTGGCCCAGCCGGCGCATGTCGCGGGCGATCCGCAGCTTGACAGCATTGGCGGCATGAGGGCTGGGCATGAACCCGGGGTTCTTCGCCCCTTCGGCCAGAATCTTCTGTTCGGTGGCCAGCGACTTGCCATAGTAGGTGGCCGCTTCGCCCTGGGCCGGTTTATCGATCCCCTCGTCGAAGCTCACGCCCAGACTGTAGAACGTCTCGGCCACCCAGGTCAGCGAACCGAACGTGGTCCCCTGCGCCGCGCTACTGATCTTGTCGAGGAACACCTCGAAGGCACTGGTCACTTTCTTGACGTCATCATTCTTGCCTTGCTCGCGCAGCAGCTTGATCTGCTCTTCCAGCGCTTTGCCCATCGAGACGTACACCAGCGTCAATTGGGCTTGCCCCTGCGGGCCCCGGTTGGCCATCAGCTTGTCGAGTTCGGCCATCATCTTCTGGGCGTTGTCGACGTCCTTGTTGCCGATGTAGGCGCGGAGGGCCGACTTGTAAGTCTCGACCGGAAAGGACGTCGTGCCGACTTCGGTCAACGCGACCTGCTCCCCCTTGCCCAAGAGGGTCAACGGCCCGAGCTTCGGATCATTCAAGAGCTTGATCGCCTGGTCCGGTTGATTGGCCGCCAGACACATTTCGACGTCGGTCAACATGCCCAGGAAGATTTCCGCCGTGACCACCACGTTGTCGAGCTTCCGCAGCCGACCGAGCCCGGTTTCCAACATGGTGCGGGCCTGCTTGCCCATCGCGTCGAGTTCCGTTTGCGGCGGGCGCTCCCCCTCGGGCTTGATCGAATCGTGCCGATATTTGCTCCACAGCGCCTTCGAGAGCTTCACCTCGGCGTCGCCGCGGTTCGCGCTGGTTTCGGGAATATAGCTCAACGCCTCGAGGGCCGACTTGGTGTCGCGCTCTTGCACCGCGACCGACAACATGATGTTCCAGGCTTCGTCCGACTCGGGCTCACCCTTCCAGCGAGTGCTGATGTAGCGGGCCATGGCGGTCATCTTGTCATGGTCGAACTGCCGCGTGTCCTTCATCTGCTGCGTGGTGTCGCTGTAGGTCTTGAGGAACGACGCCAGGGTGAGCATGGCCGCCGACTTGGCGCGCTGCTTGTCGGCGTAGCGCGTGGCGATAAAGTCGCCCATCACGGCCGCTTCGTAGAACTTCTCCTGCTGGTACGCCATGTAGCAGAGGAAGTAGCGAATCTCCAAAATCTGGTCGAGCGGCGTTTCGCGATCGCGCAGCTTCAGCGCCACGTGACAGTACTTGATGATCTGCTCGCGCATCTCGTCGATTTCCTTGGTCAGCGCGGCCACTTCCGCCTTGTCGCCGCCGCCAGGAACATTTTGCTTCGATTGCAGATCGCTCTGCTTGGCCTGAATCTCCTCGAGCAGCCCGCCGACGCGCTCGAAGGCTTCGGCAAAGTTGACCGGCTCCTTTTGCAGCTCGTCCTTGCCCGTCACCTTCGACAGCAACTGCCGGGCGTCGTCGCGATAGGGTCCGGGATACTTGACCACGCGCAGCAAATTTTCGCGCGCCGACTTCAGATAGGCCGCCTTCTGCTTGTCTTTCTCGGGCAAGGCGTCACTCAGCATCTTTTCCGCCGTCGCGGTAAAGTAGAACACCGCCAGCCAGTCGGGCATTGACTCTTCGTTGCCGGCGATCTTGCCGATCCATTCCTCGCCCCCCTTGGCCGCCAACTCGGTGTCCTTCATCGCCAGGTGGCATTGCAGCTTGCGATAGAGCGCGGCGGCTTGCAGCTTGCGGAACTCGGCGGCATCCTCGGGCTGGCCGAGAATATCGTTGTAAATGCCGATGGCCGCCTTGTGGTCCCCCATCAACTGCAAACATTCCCCTTGCTTGATGTGGGCATACTGGCCGGCCATCAACAGCCGGAAGCGTTCGTAGATTTTCTTGTTCTTGTTGGCCGCGGCCAGCAACGAATCCTTGTATTCCTTGCTCCCCTCGGCGTGGGTCTTGGCGATTTCCTGCAGCACGGCCGACGAATAGACGTTGGCGGCCAGGAAATCGGTTCGCACCTGGTCGCGCTCTTCCTTGACGGCCTTTTCCTTGGGGTCGATGGCCCCCTTGGGCAGTTCGTTCAGTCGCTTGTCAAACTTGGTCTCGGCGTCGGTAAAGACCTTGAGCGCCTGGTTGAAGTGATCGCGAGCCTGCTTATTGAGCGCGTCCTTGCTCTTGACGTTCTTGGGCTGGCCGGCTTGTTCAAGGAACATCCGCCCCCGCTCGAAGATCACGCTCCCCAAGGCCATCGAGGCGGCGCCGGCCACGCGGCTGTTGGGCTGGTTCTTGAGGAATGCTTGCAACTGCTCGGTGGCCTGATCGAGGGTCCGCCCCTTGCTCTTGGGATCACGGTCGTTGCGACTCGAATCGATCAGCGTCTTGCCGCGCTCGTACGGGATGCCCGTTTTCAGCTCATCCGAGACCAGCGGGCTCTTGGACATGATGTCCAGGTATTCGAGCGCCATGTCGAACAGCTCGCGATCGCGCAGGCCGTCGAGGAACTGGGTGAACGGCTCCTCGGCCGCGGCCGGCAAAGCGGTCAGGCACCAGCCCAATAGCGCAAGCGCTAGCCAGCACCCGACGCGGCTCATTACCGGTCGATGCAAATGGTCGACACAGGCAGTGAAACGACCAATACCCACCAGCGAACGACGACAAGGGCGCGACATGCAATAAATCCTTGCAACAGTTGGGAGCCAACTGCGGAGTGGTTCTGGTTCTGACGATTACGGCATGCGGGCCGGGGGGCCGGCATGAGAAGTTGGACGAGTTGGCACACGCACCGCGGCGCTTCCCCTGGTTGCCGCCACAACCGTTGGGCTCTGCGCCGCGCTGGCCCCGTACGTTCGTCTCCTGACCCGAAGACTGGTACTCAGCTTATAACCGGAAACTGGGGGGAGCAAGCGCGCGGCTCCGAGGTTTTTGCTGTCCGCGCGACTGGCGGCACAGTAGAATCGAACCAGGCGTCTAAAGCCCTTGCCCGGCTCGTCCGGCCGGGCGATTTCGCTAGCGAGGCGTCGCACCCCGTGGGGGCGACAAAAAGTCGGGAACTCGCTGAACCGACCGACGCTCTCAACCAGCGGACACTCTCATATCCAAGGACGCTGCGAACCGACTCCATGGCGATCGACTACCGGCCGCGACAACGAATGCCCAATTACCAGGCGCGCGGTACGCAATACCGGCTGCTTGGGCTGGTGATGCTGTTGGGTATGAGCGTGATCCTGATCGAGCACGTGGCCGATCCGCGCCACTGGAACTGGTTCGCCGAAATGGGACAGCCCCAGATCGACCGCCGCAAGGTTGATACGCGCTTGGCCCCCGAACGGGCCGCCGAGTTCGAGGGGGAGCCGCGAATTGAGGTTCTGGCCGCTGCTGAACCCGCCGAGCCCGAGCAGTCGCCCCCGCCAAAAGGACCAACTGACAATGAAGCGGCAGTCGCGGCGGCCATCGCTCCGGCAGCGTCCCCCGCCGCGGTGGCGAATCCTCCGGCAGCAAATCCCCCACCAGTGAATCCTCCCGCGGCCCCCGCCGCCGAGTTGCAGGCGCAACCAGCGGCTGGCGAGCCCGGCGCGGTCGATGTACCCGTCGTCCAGGGGAAACCCGCGGTGGTTGCCACCTCGGGTGAAGATGCCCCGGGCTGGCTGCCGGGCATGAAGGCCGAGGCCTACCGCGAGGTCGAAGACGACGCCAAGCTGCGCGCGCCCGAGAAGCGCGTGATCTACCAGCTGCTCAGCCGGCTGGCCACCTACGACGCCACGGCGCTCAAGAAACTGTCGATCGGCCCCACGACTTGGATCCAGTTGTACAACGAGCTGAACATCTATCGTGGCCGGGTGGTGACGGTGCGCGGCACGGTGCGCATTGTCGGCCGCACCGAAGCGGCGGCCAACGAGAACGGGCTGACGGCGTACTATGAGCTGTGGTTTACGCCCAGCGATCGTCCGACGCACGATTTGATTTGCCTGTACGCGCTGAACGTGCCCGACTCGATTCCGCTCGGCAAGCAAGTCGAAGAGTCGTTCGAGGCGGAGGCCATTCTGGTCAAGCGCCTGGCCTACATGGCCGAGAAGGACCGCACTTGGCGAACCGCGCCGTTGATGGTGGCGGGGCCGTTGCGCTGGCTGCCGAAAGCCAACCCCGTGGCTGCGAACGACGCCAAAGTCAACGAAGCCGCGCATCGCAAGCTGATCACCACGGCGGTGGTGGTGATTGGATTGCCGATTGCCGTGCTGATCGGCTTTTGGGCGATGCGGCAAGGCAAAGCGCCCAAGAACCCGTACAGCGCTTTTCCCACGGCCACGGGTCGCGGGCATCACGAGTTTCAAAAGTTGCACGACTTGGAGGTCGATCCCACGGTGCTCGAGGCGCTGAAGAATATCGACCAGCCCAAGCCCGGTCCCGACGCGGAGCAACATCCATCGTGAGTTGTGTGGCGACGACGCGGATGCTGGGCTGGGTTGCCTTAGGTTTGCTGTGCGCGTCGTGCTCGACCTTGCGCGCCGACGAGCCGCCGGCCACTGCGCCCCCGGCCAGCGCGCCGGCAGCCAGCACCCCTCCCGCAGTTGCAGCCCCTGCCGCCGCGGCGGGCCCCACGGTGCAAACCGGCGTCGGCGGCGCGGCCATACCCGAGTTGAAAAGCGCCCGCGACCTGATCGCGATGTACGGCGTGGACGGCTCGCGGCTGGGCTTCTTCAACGACGGTCAACCGATTCAGGCGGCCGAGAACGAGTCGCTGCTGCGCGTGCTGATTGCCGTGCGGCGGTTCAGCTATGGCGAACTGCTGCGCTGGCAACTGAAAGAGATCCCTTGGAGCCGCTGGACCGAAGACGCCTATCAGGAGCGCGGCGAGGTGATCGCGCTGAAACTCAAGGTGAATCGCGCCACGCGGATCAAGCTCCCCCCGGACCTGGCCGAGCGGTTCGACTTGCAACAGTATTATCAGTGTGAAGTCACGGTCGACGAGAATCAGCCGGCGACGGTTTATGCCTTGACCATTCCGCACCAGTGGCAGCTCGACGAGCCGCTCGACGTGCGCAGCTCGGCGGCGGGGTTCTTTTTGAAGCTGGCCGACGCGGCGCCGCGGCCGCTGCACCCGATCTTCATCGCCCAGCGGCTGGCCTGGTTTCCCGACACCGAACTGGGCCAGCTTGGCATGGACGTGGGGCTGTTCGAGGGGTTGCAGAATCGCGTCCGCTTCGAGCCGAGCGACGGGCCGTGCTTTTACGAACTGCTGGCCGCGGTGGGCCGGGCCAGCAATGGCGAGCTGCTGCGCCTGACGCACGATGAAGACCCCTTGCACCCCCGCTATCCGGTCGAGCCGCTGTTCAATCGCCCCGACGAGCAGTTCGGCAAGCTGATGGCCCTGTCAGGCACTTGCCGGCGTTGCACCAAGCTGACGATCGATAACCCCGACGTGGTCAAGGTGCTGGGCTACGACCATTACTATCAGCTCGAGATGTTCACGATCGACTCGCTCAAGAATCCCGTCACCTGGTGCGTGCGTGAATTGCCGGACCAAATGTGGACGGGCGAGCGGTTGGATATCGACATCCGCGTGGCGGGCTTCTTCTTCAAGACCTGGAAGTATCCAGTCTTGCTGCCCGGGGGTCAGACGAGTTGGCAATTTGCTCCGGCCCTGGTGGGTCGCGCGCCGGTGTTGCTGGAGCCGGTGAAGTTCTCGAACAACTTTGGCCGCGCCATGACGGTGGTTGTGGGGGTCGTGCTGGCGGTGGCGGTGCTGGGGCTGTGGCTGATGAGCCGCGGCGACCGCCAAGCGCGGAAACGACTCACCCGGTCAGCGACCGCGCCCATGCAGCTTGATGACTTGCCGGACATCAAGCCGTAGAGTGCGCAACCAAAACGGCGCTGAGCCGCGTTGCGGTCATCAATCGCTAGCAATGAACACCCCTCCCTTTCAGGGAGGGGCCGGGGGAGGGTAAAGGCGTCGCAGGCCAAATACGATCGCGCTCAGGGCAATTCACTGGGCGCGATATCAATCGGCAGTGAACGCGTTTACCCTCACCAGCTTCGCTGCGCTCGCGAGGCTGGACTGATGGCTGGTCGCACCTGCCAAATTCCACGCTCGTTTTACCGCGCTGGGCGCTTCTTGGGCGCCGCGGGGCCGGCGGGGCGGGCGGCGGTCGACGCCTGATCGACGCTCAGCCGTTCGGTGAAGCGGGTCACGCAATGCAGGCTGCTGGTCGGCCCCTGGAACCCGACCACATGCTTGTCGAGATCGGCCTGCTGGCTCAAAACCTGGCCCGCCTCGATGTCGAACCGGACAGTGCCGGTCGACTCGCTTTGGATCAATTGGGCTTCAATCGTCGGGTCGTGCCGGACCGGCGACAGAATGTGCGTGTCGATCGTAATCACCGCCACGCCGTTGGCCACCGATTCCAGCTTCATCCGCTGGCGCATCTGGATTTTCTTGACCGCCTGTTCCTTGTTCGTGGCGGTCACTTCGTACGTGTGTTCCCAGGTCTCGCCGATGGCCACCGGTTCAGCCGGCAGCGGAATGCTGGGGTACGAAGTCTGCCCCGAGTTGCGCTGCGCATGGTCAACCCGGTCGACCACCTTGCCGGTGGCGTCGACGGTGAACGTGGTCAACGGCACGCCGACGCTCTTAGCCGCGTCCTGGAAGCCGGGGGGGACTTCCTTGTCGGTCTGGCTGTTGTAGTGAACCTCTTGGCGCCCCGACAGCTTCTGCCGCATGTCGATGCTCTCGACGCTGTGGACGAACACGGCGCTCCCCGAGGGGCCGACTTCCTTCACCCGCCACAGTTTGACCGACTCGCTGGTCGTCTCGGCGGTCTGCGTCGTGCCCGAAACCGTGGTGCGGATTTGCGAGCGGTGCTCGATGTTCCAGCGCAGCGTCGAGCCCGGCTTGAACTTGTAGCGCAGGGTGTACTTCTCGTCTGGCTTCGCGTCAGCGGGCGGGGCTTCCTTGGCGGGCTTCGCTTCTTCAGCGGGTTTCGCCGCTTCAATCGGCTTGGCGTTCGCCTCGGCCTTGGTCTCGGAGAGCTTCGCCGGCTCGTTCGATTTCGACTCGGCCGACGGCACGTCGGCGGGAACCTTCGGCAGGGCCGGCTTGGTGACGACCGGGCCGCGCTTCGAACGGTTCGACTGTTGCGCCTCGGCGCCGATGTTGGCCAGGCTGACCAGCACTGCGGCCAGCGCAACGCAGATCAAACCAACAGAGCGCGGCTGAAACCAGGAACGTGCAGCGTGCCGCATGAGAATCGCATCCTTTCGATTCGCGTGAATGTTCGACGTGTGGGGTGTCGCAGGGCTTCGGTCGCGTGTCGCGTTAGCGATCGCCGCGCCGCAGGCTGCCCCCCCACCCAAGTTTTTCGCGCAACGTCCGGTAGTAGTTGTGCCCCGGCGGCTCGACCAGCTTGAACCGCGGCTCGGCCCGGGCAATCCGCAGCCGGTCGCCGACCTGCAAGTGTCCGAACTCGCGCCCATCGACGACCACACAGGCCTTGTCGCTGGGCACCGCCAGGGTCAACTCATAGACTCGATCGGCCGATTCGACCACCGGTCGGTTCGTGAGCGTGTGCGGGCTGATGGGCAGCACGACGAAGGCTTGCAAATCCTTGCGCAAGATCGGTCCGCCGGCCGACAAGCTGTGCGCCGTCGAGCCGACCGGAGTGCTGACAATCAAACCGTCGGAACTATAAGTAGTGACCAATTCCGCGTCAACGTAGAGATGCAGGCTGAGCATCGCGAACGGCGGCCCCGATAGCACAGCCGCCTCGTTCAGCCCCAGGTCGCGTGCTATCACCTGGCCGTCGCGCGAGTGCTCGCACGTGAACATCAGGTGCTCGACCACGCGAAACTGGCCAGCGCAAATCTCGGGGAGCAACCGGCAAAACTCGGCGGGCTGCAAATCGGCCAGAAACCCCAGCCGGCCGAGATTGACTCCCACCACGGGCGTTTGTCGGTAGCCCATCTGCCGCGCCGCGTGCAAGATCGAGCCATCGCCACCGAGGACCACGGCCAGATCGGCGTCCACGTGCCCCAGGTCGGCCTGGCTGCCCAGATCCCACAGCACGATCTCGGCGTGCTGCTCGATGCTGCGGCGGATATCGTCGGCCGCGGCGCGGACGGCCTCGTGCGCGCCATTGCCCAGGACCATCATCCGGACCTTGCGGCCGGCGACGAGCCTGCTGGGTTGAGGGGGAAGCGGTTGCGCCATGAGTGTGGGGCCTTCTACCGAACGGAGGCTGCCGGCCCGTTACGGATCGCGGCGGTGCCGGGCCAGTTCGAACCGGGGGGTCGCGTCGAGCTCCTCGAGCGTGCCCGGCGCCAGTTCCAACGTCATGGCCTTGGGCATCGGCGCGCGCGATTGATCGGCCCCAATCAAGTCGACCACGATCGCGCCGGTGGGATACCAGAAGTCAACCAAGAACCAGCGCTTGCTGACGTAAAATGGTTGCTCGGCCACCAGGGGGCTGCTCGGCTCCCCTTGCGCGTTCGCTTCCAGAAACGCGTCGGCCTCGGCGATCACGCCGGCTTCGTTTCTCAAGCATCGCAGCTTCAAGCGCCCCGGCTTCGCCACCCGCGACCAGTGGTGACACTCGACCAGGGCGACACAGCTTTGATAGCGCGGATCGGACGTCGGCCGCGTGAACCAACTGACGGGCACGATGTCCGGCTTGGGCAAGGCGACCGTCGATGACTGGAGTCGCAAGCCGGTCTCGTTGAGCGGAGACCCTTGCGTGCGCAAGATCACTGCCGCGGGTAACTCAGGCACCCGATACATCAGCAGGCAGCGGAACCGATTCTGGCCGGCGAAGATCGGGTCGTCATCGCTGGCGGGCTCGCCCAGGTCGGTCAGACGTTGAATGGTCATCGGCGCCGACAACGGGCGCAGTCCGTCGGCGTCGCATAGCTCGATCTGTTGCAGTTCGAGTGGCGAGGTCGAGGGCTCCCAGCTTTGCAACTCGACGTCGACACCGACCCAGCGCGAGACGGGCTTCTCGGTCGCCGGCAGCACGTCGCGGTAGGCGTTGCGGATCAACAACGACGTCGCGCCGGAAGTGTAGCTTTGAAAGATGGAATTTTGCCGGGCCGCGCTTTCGACCACGCTCAGCAGCGGCTGGGTCTCGATGTCGACCGCTTTGGCCTGGGACGTGGGGGCCGCCGCCTGGGAACCGCAGCCCAATGGCGCGGCCAACAGCGCCGCCAACAGGATGAGCATCAGCCGATTCATGAGGGTCTTTCCGCGCGCAATTCCTGCGGCGCGTGAACTGGTGCGGGTCGGCGGCACGGTCGAACGTGTCCTACGCTCAGCCGGCAGGCGAATCGATCCATCATACCCAAGCAAGAGATCGTTTTGCCACGATTCGCATGCAAAACGGGCGGAAACCAGCGTCGCGCCGGGCGGGAAACTTGGAGCGACCGCTACAGCCGGCCCGGGGGCAAACCGGCGACGCTGGGATGAACCCAGGGGGTGTGACCCCTGGGCTTGGACCTGCGTTGCTTTTGCCGCGTGGGACGCACAAGATAGGGGCCAAGGGGGCGTCCACTGGCCCCCATCGCACAACCATCCACGGAGCGCACAGCATGTTGCGGACAGTTTCGACCACGGGGTATTCACACCAGGAGACCGAGCAAACCGCGCGTCGGCTCGCGCGTCCGGCGGCTTGGCTGGTGTTGGTTTCGTTCCTCGCGGGGAGTGTCGCGACCATGACTCAGGCAGCCGAGCATTCCGAGCCGGGCCCCCGCTTTGGTGTGATCGATCGGCACGACCCGCGGTTCGACAAGTTGATTCCGCCGGGGGCCAAGCTCGAAAAGCTGGCCGCTGGCTTCGATTGGTCCGAAGGCCCGGTCTGGGTGCGCGACGGCGGCTATCTGCTGTTCAGCGACATCCCGCGCAACAGCGTCATGCGCTGGAAGGAAGAGGACGGCGTCAGCGTCTTCTTCAAGCCCAGCGGGTACACCGGGCTCGAACCGTTCACCGGCGAAGAACCGGGGAGCAACGGCTTGCTGTTCGACCGGAACCAACAGTTGATCCTGTGTCAGCACGGCGACCGGCGCGTGGCGCGGCGCTTGCCCGACGGCAACTTCGAGACTCTGATCGACCGCTATGAAGGGAAGCGGCTGAATAGCCCCAACGACGCGGTCTATCATTCGAGCGGCGATTTGTATTTCACCGATCCGCCGTATGGGTTGCCGCGGAAGCTCATGGACCAAATGCCTCCGCGTGAACTTGATTTCTGCGGCGTCTACCGCTTGGGGACCGATGGCAAGCTGACGTTGTTGACCACCGAGATGACGCGCCCCAACGGCATTGGCTTCTCGCCCGATGAGAAGACCCTGTATGTCGCGCAATCGGACCCGGCCGCGGCCTTGTGGAAGAAGTTTGCCGTGAAAAGCGACGGGACGCTCGAGCCGGGCAAGCTGCTGTACGACGCCACCGCCTGGGTCAAGGCGGGCAAGAAGGGGCTGCCCGACGGCTTGAAGGTGGACCGCGAGGGGAATGTCTTCGCCACCGGGCCGGGGGGCGTGCATGTGTTCGCGCCGGACGGAACCTTGCTGGGCTCGATCGACACCGACGAGCGGACGGCGAATTGTGGCTGGGGCGAGGACGGCACGGTGCTCTACATCTGCGCCGACATGTTCCTCTGCCGCATCAAGACCGCCACCAAAGCCGCCAGTTGGTAACACGATTGGATCACGCCGAGACAATCACCCAAGCCCAGGGGTTCCACCCCCTGGGTTTTTTCATGAGCTGGTTTTGTGCTCATTGAGCGTGCGCCGCTTGGCGCGGCGCATCAGCAGTAGTGCCGCGATTAGCCCCACCAGGCCCCCCAGGTAGCCGGCGTTGTGGATGTATGCCACGCGGACGAAGGCCGGCACGTCCTTCACGCGCAGCAGATGACACTCCTCGTTCCACGCCGAGAAGTCGCGCGTGAAGACTCCATAAAGGTAACCGATCACGCCGGCCGCCAATGCCGCGGCGAAGATCACGGCGAAACCTTTCAGGCACTCGACCAGGGCTCTCTTCCCCGGCCAGGTCGGCACGGCCATCCGGGCCAGGAACCAGGCCGAGAAGAAACCGACCCACCAGGTGGCCAGAAAGCCGACCTGGGCCACGTGAATCCAGACGGGCAGGGCGTCGGGGCGAATCTTGAACTGGTTGAACTTCAGCCGCGTGTAATACTCGGGCCCGATCGCATAGGTGATCTGGTCGTGAACGATCCCGTACGCCCCGGCAATCACCGCCCCCAACAAGGCAATGCCGATCATCCTCGGCCACAGCCGCCAGGCAATGCGGGGAGCAACGAAGTCGAGAACTCTCGTCATGAAAACAATGCTTCAATCCCAGAGGACGATCACCAGGGTGCCACTGCAGGCGGGTGGATTTGGGTTGCGTGAGCAATTGCACCTCACACGTCGCACACTTGCGCCGCATGGCGCAGCGCCGCGACCTTGTCATCCCAAGTCGGGATGAACTCCTGGGCCACG
Source organism: Planctomycetota bacterium (assembly GCA_018242585.1). Taxonomy (NCBI): domain Bacteria; kingdom Pseudomonadati; phylum Planctomycetota; species Planctomycetota bacterium. The sequence continues at coordinate 5,186 of JAFEBQ010000025.1, read as the reverse complement.
TAACCCCGGTAGCCGGTGTCGACGATCGCCTGCATCACGGCCGGGTAATTGATCTCCTGCTTGTTGTCGAGCTCGCCTCGGCCCGGGTTGCCCGCCGTGTGATAGTGGGCGATCACGTCCTGGTACTGGCGCAGGCGGCGAATCACGTCGCCGTTCATGATCTGGACATGATAGATGTCGAACAGCAGCTTCATTCGCGGCGAATCGACGCGCCGGATCAACTCGACGCAAAAGTCGACGTTGTCGCCAAAGTAGCCGGGATGTCCCTTCATCGGGTGCGTGTTATCGCGCGAGTTGAGATGTTCCAGGCACAGATTCACCCCCTTGTCCTCGGCGTACCCGATAGCTTCTTTCCACAGCGCGACGCAGTTTGCCGCTCCTTGCTCCTCCGAGATGCCCGGCTCGCGCATGCCGGTGAAGGTGATCACGTTCTGGCACTGGTTGGCGACGGCCAGATCGATCGACTCGCGCAGCTTGGTGCGGCAGAACTCGTGATTGGCCGGGTTGAACGGACCACGGGCAAAGCCGTGACTGCCGACCAGTGAAATCTTCAGTCCCAGTTCGCGCACCATTGGGTAATGCTCGGCGCCGATCCCTTCGATGGCTTCCAGGCCAATCGCGCGGCAATGCCGGGCCAACTCGTCGATCGGCATGGGCTTGAAGCACCAGCCCATCACCGACTGGCGAATCCGCCGGTTGTGAATGGTAAAGTCGGCCGAAGTGTCCGGCTCGGCGGCAGCAACCGGCGCGCGGCCAGCCCCCACCGCCAGCGCCGCGGCCCCAGCGGCAGTCTGCAAAGCAACTCGACGAGTGATCGGCGCGGACATGATTTGATTCCTCATTATTTGTAGGTCAGGCCTGGGCCTGACGTTATTGTGCGCTGCCAACGTGTCAACGAAAAGCAAATCCAAATTCGGTTAATCGCAGAAGGACGCTGACAGGGGAAAACCGTCTTGAAATCCATGCTCCGCGTCTCTCTGCGCCCTCTGCGATTCAATTCCTGTCTGTCCTTCTTTGCGCCCTTTGCGTCTTTGCGGTTCAAAACTTCTACGTCTGTCTTTCCGACGTCGTGCCCGTCGTGTCGTCGTGGTCATATCCCCTTCATCATTCCTGCCTTAAGCGGGCCGGAAATAATGCTCGTCGCCAGCGCTGCTTCGACCCCTTTCACGTGGACAGGTGGTTGCGGTTCGAGCAGGAAGTGCTCTCCCAGTTCCCGCGCCACGTCGTCCGAGACAATGATCTTGCCGCTCGGCGCCACGCCGCACAGTCGCGACGCCACGTTCACCGTGCTGCCGATGGCGGTGTACTCCATCCGCTCGGGCGTCCCCACGCGGCCGACGACCGCGATGCCCCGATGAACGCCGATCCCCACGGCCAGCCCGCTGGCGTGATTCGCCAGCCCTTGCTGCATGGCCCAGGCCGTGCGCGCCGCGCGCAGCACATGATCGGGCTGGTCGAGCGGCGCGTTGAACAACACCAGCACGCAATCGCCAATAAACTTGTCGACCGTCCCTTCGTGGGCGAAGGTGCAATCGACCATGATTTTCAACAATGAATTGAGCTGCCTCAGGACTTCCTCCGGCGCGATCCGCTCGGCGTAGGACGTGAACCCGCGAATGTCGGCGAACAGCACGGTGACGTCCCGGTTCTCACCCCCCAGGGCCAGCGCGTCGGCCTGGCGCTGTTGGATCAACTGGTTGACGACCGCCTTGGGGACGTAGCGGCCGAACAGGTCGACGATCCGCGACTTAGCCCGCACTTCGCGCCAGTAACGCTCGGCGCCGCTCAGTGTGGCCGCCGCCAGCGCCGCCACCGGCGCGACAATCACATCGACCAGCCAACCCGACTGATAGGCCACGACCGAGACGAACAGGAACAGGAGCAACAAGCTGGCCACGGCCCCCGAGGCCGGCAACGGCCGCAATAGCCCACCCGCCAAGGCCGCCACGATCGGCAACAGCACGACCGTCCCCAGCAGCAGCCAGCGCGGCAGCGCCCGTGTGAGCCGCGGTGCCAGCAAGGTTTCGAGCGCCGCGGCCGCCACCTCGACCCCCGGCGCGCGATCATGCGAGGTTGGCACGGTGTACGTCTCGGAGGTTGGATCCGTCGCGGCCGCGAAGCCGATCAGCACGATCTTGCCTTTCACCTTGGCCAACGACTCGGGCCGCGTGGCGTCGACGTACGAGATGCGCTGGTAGCGCTCGGGCACGCTGGCGTAACTGATCCAATAGCCCGCCGGCGGCACGGTCGGCGTCGTGGCGCGGAACGGATACCAGGGGAGGCGGAGCTCGCCCAATTGGTAATCGCTCGGCGCATCAGCGGCGTCGACAAACATGGCCGCTGGTAAATGGACATTGCCAGGCAAGCTGGCCCGCCAGGCGGCAATGACCCCCGAGCGTTTCATCTCGGCCAGCGTCTCTTGCGGCTCGGCGGGTGGCAGCTTGGCGGCCCGCCGCGCCAAAAGCAGCGGCAGCGTCTCGTACGTGCCCGTAGCCTCGGCGACGACCAGCGGGTAGACGCGCGTGTCGAAGAAGCTGTCGGCATTGGCGTGCATGTTGATGATGTTGTGAGCGACCAGCGGCCGATACCGCGCGAGCATTTCGGCCGGCCAATTCCCCGCCAGCCAAATATCGCGCAGCAGTCGCCCCTCGCCGTTGATCGCGAGCATGGCGTCAAGTAGTGGCCGCGCGGTTGACGCCTCGGCCCCGGACGCATCGGCGATCATCCGCGTGTCAGCCACGACCGCGGCCCCGGCCGCGAGCAGCGCTCGGTAAATGGCCAGATCCTGCTCATAGCTCGGCGCGCTCTTCATCTCGCTGGCCGAGCGCGGGTCGAACTGGACCAGCACGATCTCGCCCGTCGGGTGCCGCGCCCCGAGCCGCGGTCCTCCCGCGCGCAGGAACAACAGGTCCGATGCCGCGACTTGCACGCGGGCCATTGCCGCGCCCCCCAGGCGCAAGATCGCCACCGCCGCCAGCCCCACGGTCAGACCCAGCAACAGCGGCACCAGCAGCGGCCCCAACTTTCGTGACATGGCGAGTTCTCGTCCCCGGTGCGCGTCGGATTCAGTGCGCGTCGAATCGGCGTCGGCCATTGTAAGCGACCGGCGCGGCCACGGCCCACTGGTTGACAAACCGGGCTGGGCAAGAAGCGGGGTTAGGGACTAGAGGCTAGGGATGAGGGGGCGCGAGCTGGTACGTCGCCGATCGGGTAGCACCGATTGCTCGTCAATCGGTGTCGCGCAGCGACAAGAGGCACGGGAGCGGCCGTCAACGGAAATGATGGCCCAAGCTTTCCGGCATCCCTATCCAATGCCTCTTGCGGGCTGCGCCCGCCCCGGTTGACGAGCAACCGGGGCTACCCAAGGCGGCTTTTGGCCCGTGAATGCGACACCCAGGAACTTCTTGTCGCTAGCGTTCGTCCAAGGTTCTGGCCAGACATGACTCATCAACCGCCAGGAACCAGCGATGAAGACCGAACTCGACGTGTTGTACCAAGTCCGCGTGGCTAGCCGTTGCACCGCTCGCTGGGAAGCGATGACCGGCGACGAGCGAGTGCGTCACTGCGCGCAATGCGACCTGAAGGTGTACGACTTCTCCCAGTTGTCGAGCGATGAAGCTGTCGAGCTACTGACCCAGTCCGAAGGTCGGGTCTGTGGGCGCGTCTACCGCCGCGCCGACGGCCGCGTGCTGACCAAGGATTGCCCGGTGGGACAACTGGCGCGCGTGCGCGCCCGAGTAGGCCGTGTGTTGTTGGCGGCGATGTCCTGGCTGGGCATCGCGTCGTTCGTCGGCTGCCAACGCCGCGACGTTTCAGAAATGGGGGACGTTTGCCCGCTGGGTAGTGTCACAAACAAGGTGGGCGAAATCTGCCCGCCCGGGCAACCCGCCCAGGGATTCCTGAAAATCCCCGACGCGCCCCAGCAGCCGGTGCAGCCCCAGCCCCCACAGAACCACGACGACCGCCCGCTCGAGCGAACGTCCCTTCGGCCGCAATCCAAGTAACCTACCGCGCGAGGTGTTGCCGCGTTACTTCAAGTAATCGGCGAACAGTTGGTACGTCTTGTACCCGCCGGCGATGTTCGATGCGTCGAAGTTGTTCTGTCGCAAAATGCGCGTGGCCAGGTAGCCACGCTGGCCGACTTGGCAATAAACGGCAATCGGCTTGTCGCGCGGCAATTCGTTCAACCGCCCGCGCAACTCGTCGACCGGCAGATTGATCGCCCCGGGTAAGTGCCCTTGCGAGAACTCTGGCACGGTTCGCACGTCGAGCAACAGCGGCCGCTCGGCCGCCGGCTGGGCCAGCACCGCCTCGACCTCGGTTTGCGGATGATCGCCGCGCAGCAAGCCCGCCGCCACAAAGCCGGCCATGTTGATCGGATCCTTGGCCGAGCCGTATTGCGGTGCGTAGCAGAGTTCGGTCTCTTCCAGGTCGTAGACCGTCAGGCCTGCCTGAATGGCCACGGCCAGCACGTCGATGCGTTTGTCGACCCCCGCGCCGCCGACGGCTTGCGCGCCGAGAATCTGGCCCGAGTCGGGCGCGAACAGCAGCTTGAGCGCCATCGGCTCGGCGCCGGGATAGTAACCGGCATGGTGCGCCGGGTGGATGTAAATCTTGCGGAACGGCCGGTTGTCGCGGCGGAGAACCTTTTCGGTCGCGCCGGTCATGGCCGCCGTCTTGTCGAACACGCCGACGATGGCGGTCCCTTGCACGCCGCGAAACTTGACCGAACGGCCCAAGATGTTGTCGGCCGCGATCCGCCCCTGGCGATTGGCCGGCCCGGCCAGCGGCACTTGCGTGGCGTTGCCCGAGATGATGTCGCGCGTTTCAATCGCGTCGCCGGCGGCGTAGATGTTGGAATCGCTGGTCTGCAAATACTCGTTCACACGAATACCGCCGCGCGGTCCCACCTTGAGCCCGGCCGCCACGGCCAACTGGTTCTCGGGGCGGACGCCGATGCCCAAGACGACAAGCTGCGCCGCCAGCTCGCGCCCCGACTTCAATCGAACCGCGATCCCGCCGTCGGTGGCCGCGAAGCTTTCCGCCGCTTCGTTCAACAGCAGCGTCACCCCACGGGCGGCCAGCGCCTGGCGCAGCGGCGTGGTCATTTCCCGGTCGAGCGGCGGCAGGATTTGATCTTGCAGTTCGACCAACGTGGTGGCGATGCCGCGATGGACGAAGTTCTC